>DASYDW010000079.1 GCA_036499395.1 Pirellulales bacterium | reverse complement strand
CAATCCCGCACCCAGGCCGCGCCACTCCGGCGCATCCCCCACAGCGTCGCGGCCACCACGCAGCATCTGCCAGTACCCTCCAGGGCCGCGGCCACCGCCCGGAAATCGGCAACCTATCCCCACCACCGCTATCCCTTCACGCGGCGGGCGATGCGAATTCGGAATGTCGACTGCCGAGTTCATGTGCGGGATGCCATCCTATAACTTGCCAGGTAACTTGCCAGCCAGATGCGATGACAGCGCATCCACAGAAGAGTATTCGAACAAAAGTGGCAAGGGGATGGGGATCCCGATCGCGCGTTCAAGTTGCGCCTTGAAATCGAGTGCCATCAACGAATCTAAACCCTGCGAAAAAAAACCACGCTTGGAATCGACTGGTGTCCCCGCCGCAAGGCGTAGAACTTGACCCAACTCACCGCTGATGCACTTCCGCAGCAGTTCGACCCGACGTCGTGGCTGCTCATTATGAAGTTCCTGTGCTAACGGACGGCCTGCGGAATTCGCGATCAATGGCTGTTGCAGCGAATTCTTCACGCCCGCCGCTATTTCGTGCAGGTTCGACGTCGTTTCTGACAACCGCGCCCAATCGAGCCGCCCGACGGCGATCTGCGGACCCGTACACTTAAGCATCCATTCGCACGCCGAGATACACTCGCCCCTGGTAAGGCTGCCGACGCCGGCCGCATTCAATCGGCGATGATACTCAGAAACTCGCGGGTCACGACCCAATCCCACCATTGCGACCGGTCCCCAATCAATCGCTAAGCACGGCAGACCTAAACCAACCCGGTATTTTGCCAGCGCGTCGAGAAATGAATTGGCGGCGGCATAGCACCCTTGGCCTTCGACAGGGAAGGTCGTCACCAGTGATGAATAAAGGACGAACAGTTCCAGAGGATCGCCAATCGTCAATTGATGCAGATTCCATGCACCGTCAACCTTGGCCGAAAGCCCCTCATGCAATTCGCGATCCCCTTGTCTCCACATCAAGCCGCTGCGCAACACGCCCGCGGAATGAATGACACCTTTGAGGATCGGCATCTCCCGACGCACCTGTGTGATCAGGTATTCAAGTCGATCGCGGTCGGCGATATCGCATCTGTGAAAAGCGACCTGTGCCCCCGAGCGCCGCAATTCCGAGAGAAGATTTTCAGCGCCGTTCCCATGCCGGCTGACCAGCATCAGGTGCCGCGCTCCGCGGGCAATAAGCCAACGCGCGGTCTCCGCACCCAGACCCCCGGTGCCGCCGGCGATCAAATATGTTCCGTCCCGGTCAATGGAAATCCTTGCATCCGTCGACTTCGGTACGCGGCGAAAGCGGTGGCGAAATGACCCCTTCTGTCGAAGCACAACGTCGAACGTCGAACTCGGCGGATTGGAACGACGATCCACACCCTGACGCCTCAATTCCGTCAGCAGCGCATTAGTACGCTCCACGACGCTATCGTCAGTGGTAAGTTCGATATGCTTGACCGCGACCTCAGGATGCTCAACACGCAAGATTCCAGCGGCACCTGCCAATACGGAATCGATAAGCGAATCAGGCATCAGGCCATCGTCGACCGGCGCGGCGTCCTCCGTTATCAACCAAACCGTCACAGAGCAACCTTGAGAGACGTCGGATGCCGCCCGCACAACGGATGCAGATTGCTTTAAAAGGACCGTGGCACGCCGTACGGCTGCCATTGCCAACGTGCATTGCGATGTGGCCAGCGGCACGGAACCCGCAAAATAGAGCACATGCAGTTGTTCACACAACGATTCCTGCGACGACATCTTGATTCGTGGAAGCATGGTTTCCAACGAGCCGATTTCGCACAGTGGCAAACGCTCTTTCATTGCCGTAGCAACTTGGGAACATCGGCCATCGCCGTCGCATATGGCGATCCATCGAACACCTTCACCAAACGTCGCTCCCCTCGACCGCGCCTCGGCCGGAGCAGACGCCAACAACAGCGACTGGCTGGACGCTATGCCAGTTGTCGGCCCAGCAGTTTCCAGCCCCACCGACTCGAATCCTGCCTCCTTCAGCCCCCTTTGCCATTCCAGCTGGTCGAGCAGCGGATGATCAGGGCGTAATAACGTGTCAGTAAAACTCCACCATCCGTCCGTCACGCCAAAGACGAGATCGGTCCACGCCATTCGTCGCGTGGTTTCCTGCAACAGCAGAATCCCGCCCGGCCGAAGCAGTGTGCGAATGTGCTTAAGGGCTTGAATAATGTCCGGCGTGGCATGAATCACATTTGCTGCGAAAATCACATCAAAGCTTTCCGCAGCAAAGCCTTGATCCGCGGGGGCCTGGGCAATATCCAACTTGTGATATTCAGTGATCGCTGACCCGAATCTGTCCGCCGCCTTCCCGACAAATCCGTCGGAGACATCACTGAACACGTAATCAAATGATCCCGGCAACAGCTCACTCAGTACGGATTCGGTCGCGGCACCCGTTCCACCCCCGGTTTCCAGAATCCGCGGTCGCCGCCCCGGCGCGGCGCCGCCAATTATTCTTGCGACCGCAGTCCCTAAAATCCGATTTGCCGCGCGCGCCCACGCCGTATCGGTGTAAACACGAGCAACCGTCACATCCCCCGGCGGAAATAGCACTTCCAATGGCTTTTTTGTCCCGCGCAAAATCTCAGGCATCGCCGACGTCGTTCGCAGCAGCAATCGGAATTCGTGGTCGTTGTCACCAACCGGCCGCGCGGCGACAACGCTCCAATCCTGACTTTCATCGACACATGGCATTGTGGCCAGCTGCACCAGCCGACGGAACAAGAGCCGACGCGAGGGAATAACACCCACCTTCGACGCGATCGCGTCCGGATCAGCCGACGCACTCCGCAAATCCACGCCCAAACCGGACATCACGTGGCGCGCCGCGCAATGTGCATTCTGTTCGAGCTCCCGGAATCTCGTCGCTTCACCAAGAGCCGAAAGTTGAGACTCCCAGTAGTCAAGATCGGAGCGGATCGATAACGCCACAGTCGTGGGATCGCTATCAAGGGGATGTCGGATGAGCTCATAACATGCCGGCTCGTCGATCGCGGTGCCCGGCCCGGCGTCAACTCCCGGCACGGCAGCTAACTCATGGTCGACAATCCGCCCGACTACGAGCCCATCTGAATCAAGCAGAGTTACGGAGGCCCGGACTATCGCCGACGCGTCGGCAAGCTCGACGTGAATCCAGCGAACAGCGCTGACCGGCCCATCAAGACGAAACTGCCGACACCCGCGGAAACCTAACGCAGACTGTGGCAGTGTGCCGCCCATACGCTGCTCAGCCGACGCCACCGCGCCGCGCGCAACGACAGCAAATAGCGTCGACAGCGGCACCCGACTCCGTTGAATTCGTGGCGAAGTCTCTACGGCGGCGATACCTTGGACTTCCAGTAGCGCCTCGCCGTCACGGCGGAACAATCGCAGGAGCACATCATCGCCGATCTCATCATGAAACAGTTGTCGCCGTCCATCGATCCAAGCTTTAAGCTCGACAGATGGCAACTCGTACCAAAGCGAACCGCGCAGAATGGCGGCGATGGCGTCAGGCCGAGGCCGAGTCAAATTTCGATCACGAGAATCTGCGCACGTCTTCTTTGCGACAACTTCGGAAGACGTGCCGGCCTTTCGCGGCGGGGATATTGACTGTTCCGGGCGGTCGCAGCACCCGATGAGGCCCTTCAGGTTTTGCAGCCCGCCGCGAACGATGCTCCAGTCGGGCATAAAGTCGATCAGGCATGCCAGTTCATTGACGCCGTACCCCGCCAAACGACGCATTAGATGACCACAAGTCTCCGGCGTCCCAACCAGCGCACGCTCGGACAGGAATCGGTCGGCCATAAAGCCGACAAAATCGTCCAAGTCCTGCGCAGACAACTTCGCAGGATCGGTTTGAATCGAACGACTCGCGGTCAGGCCGCGGAGTATCCCGATGTTTTTTTTCAGGAATTCGCATAGAGGCCCCCACGCCAGCGCACAGGTGGAGTCCAATTTCGCGCCCACGTAAGTCGGAACCATCACAGTTACGATCCCGCTATCAGGATCATGACCGTGGGCGGCACGCTCTCGCCGATATAGATCGATCCGCTCTCGAAGTTCGGCCTCGGTCTGCGAGAGCAGATGAGTCAGCAGATGCGCTCCCGCCGCTCCCGCGCGGGCGAAAGTTTTTTCACTCGAGACCGCGGTAACCCATAGCGGCAGTTCAGTCTGGATCGGACGCGGATAGATCCGGACCGCCGCGGCGTCAACGCCGGCGCCGCGATCGCTGTGAAAACTAAATGCTTCGCCGCGCCACAAACCCCGCACAGTTTCCAGCGTTTCGAACAATATGTCGTGTCGCCTGGCGAATCGCTCCGGCGCAAAAGCAAAGTCATCGCAATTCCATCCCGCGGCCAACGAGACCCCGACACGCCCGCCGGACAGATTGTCGACCACGCTCCAGTCTTCGGCAATTCTTAGCGGGTGATGCAACGGTGCGACTACACTGCCGGCGCACAAACGCACGCGCCGAGTCTGGCAGGCAATTGCGGCATGCAGGACGGCGGGAGCCGGATAGTTACCCCCTAGCACGGCAAAATGCCTCTCCGGCAGCCAAATCGCATGGAAACCATTTTCGTCGGCAAATCGCGCCGCATCGATCACCATCTGGTATGGGCGCTCGTCCGCTGCTTCCTGATGAAGTGCAAAAAACATCAGAGACAAATGCATCAGACGGCTCCCCTCGGTACGGTCGGTTTATCCAACGAATATACCGCCCCTTCTGCGCAACACTTCAACCCTAACGAACCACCTTTCAACGTATTGTCGAGCACGCGAAAGTGAACGGAGTCGTGCGCGGAGCGCGTCATTGTGACACGCAAAGCAGCAGCGGCGTGCGGCCGACAAAAAACCACGAACTCTCGCAATTCCAGCGACGGACTTCCGAAAACCGTTTCGGCCATCTGAAAAACCGTGTTTAGATAGTCTTCATTTGTCACGCCACGATCGCCACCGTCCACTTCCATCGACAACTCGCGCTGCGCGCCATCGCCGATCGCGGGACCGCCACCCGCGCCGCGAAAATCCGTTGCCGACGAAGTGCAATTCACATTGTTCGCTCGGTCGCCCGCAGGCCAGTACTTTTCCCTCTGCCAAGGATAAGCCGGCAACGGCGGCGTGCGCCGCCGAGCATCGCTACCGTAAAGTCGTTCCCACGCGATGTCGAATCCACTTTGATATGCAGTCGCCAGCTGGTTCAACAGCCAATTCCATGCATCACCGACGGGTTCGTTCGAGGGCGCAAGAGGATTGTCAGAGCCCATCGCGATCATTAACGAATCTCCGCGGAGGGACTCGCTATCGAGTGGTTGGCGCGTCAAAGGAATCATGGTGGCCGCGATTCTCGCCGCCAGCTCTCCCGAGCCCTTTGCCACATAACCGCTCGGCACGACCCCCAGGTCGACCAGTAATCTACAGAGGGCCACTTGGAACGTGATGTGCCGTCGCGACTCATCACCCCCGTTCGGATCATATGCCGCTTCGACGAGCGCCCGCGCACGAAATTCTGCTTCGCGAAATCGATCGCATAACGCGACAAGTCGTTCTGCGAACGCCGAATCAGATGGGTTGGTATTGCCAAATACGAATAACGCCTGTACCGGAGCATAGTGCAGAGGAATTGCCATCCGATCGGCGTCATTCGCCAGTTCCTCCAACTGTCTCAACGCATCCGTCGACGTGCGAACATTCAGCACGCGACGACATGGCAGTTGGCTGCGCACTCCATTTACCGCCGCGCATAAATCGCCCAGTCGGACAGTCGGGTCAACTTGCAGTGCTTCTCGAATCCACGATTCGTAGGATCGGGCAACTACCCCCAATGCAGCAGAACTGTGAGCGCACACGGCAAGCGGAAATGACGTCTGCGGAAGCGCCACCGGCGTCGCCGGAGAGATTGCAGGGGCTTCTTCTTCCACAACGACGTGCGCGTTCGTCCCGCCGAAACCGAATGAACTCACGGCTGCCACGCGACGATCGCGCGACTCCCAGACTCTTCCCGAGTCCGCGATCTTCAAGAAATCCGCTGGCTGCAATTGCTCGTTAATGTCGGCTCGCAACAACGAAGGCGGAATGTATTGATGGTGAAGCGACAAGATTACTTTGATCAAACCCGCAATCCCCGCCGCAGCCTCCAAATGGCCAATGTTCGATTTGACCGATCCGACATAGCACGTCTTTCGATCCGGCGTTTCCCGTCCCACAATCGTCCGCAGCGCGTGAAATTCGATGGGGTCGCCTATGCGCGTGCCCGTACCGTGCGCCTCAACATAGCCGACCCGATCCGCTCGTATATTCGCCATCGATAACGCCCGGCGAATGACGTCCTGCTGGGCCAATCCGTTCGGCGCCGTCAATCCGTTGCTTCGGCCGTCCTGGTTGACCGCATGTCCTTTAATTACGGCGATGATCCGGTCTCCGTCTTTTACCGCATCAGACACCCGTTTAAGGATGACCATGCCGCCGCCCTCGCCACGGACATATCCGTCGGCGGTAGACTGAAAGCTGTGACACCGCCCCGTCGGCGACAGCATTTGCGCATTGGCTAGCACCTGATTCCAGCAATCATCTAAAATCAGGTTGACTCCACCGGCCATGGCTAAGTTGATCTCCCCAGTCTTCAGGCTTTGGCATGCTTGGTGTACCGCCACGAGGGACGATGAACACGCAGTATCGATGGCGATGCTCGGGCCTCGCAGGTCAAGGAAATATGAGATCCTATTGGCGGCAATACTCGGCGCGCCGCCCGTCGCGATGTGTCGATCCCAGTTCGACGATTGCGAGAATCGGAGGAAAAAATCGTTATTGCTGATCCCGATGAACACGCCGGTGTTCGACCCGGCCAGGCCGCCCGGGCGGATCCCCGCGTCCTCCAACGCCTCCCATCCCACCTCCAGCAGCAATCGCTGCTGCGGGTCCATCACCGTCGCCTCCCGCGGCGAGATCCCG
>DASYDW010000078.1 GCA_036499395.1 Pirellulales bacterium | reverse complement strand
CTTCTCTTCTATGCGAGGGCCTACCCCGGAGAGAGCGTCGACATCCAGGCCGATGCAATGGGAATACTTGGGGATGAGATTCGCATCCATTACGAGAGGCTCATCCCAAGGACTGACTGGGTCTTGTGCAACCATTTTCTAATCGCTGCGTGGCGACGTGTCGCATGGGACCAAATCGCGCTCGGGTTAATATTGGCCGCTCGCGTTTCCGTGTCTGGAGCATCGAAGGATGGTATTGGAACTAACGGGGACAATATGGACGGCGAGGCCAAAAGAAAAAGCTTGCAAACGAAACACACCTGAATCACTCAAAGTGTCGACAGCCAGCCCACGGAAAACGCGAATTGCCGCAGTAAACACCGAGCCTCAATGCTGTTTGCAAATTGTCTGCAAACACACCTGAGAAGCATTTTTGGTGCAGGTAAACTTAGAGGCAAACAGGCAAACCAGAAAGGGACTCTTTCAGGAGTCGGGAATCGGGATGCCTGGCTAGTGTTTGCAAGGACGGAACCAATTGGCCGGTAAACCTTGAAGAGCTTTAACCGGGCGTGCCACGCTCGTCGTCCCACTCGACCGCGACGGCCGATCACCGGCCTGCAGAGCATGCACACCAAAGGGAAAAATTGTCGACCTGCGTACAGGTGACGAGATCCATCATTTGCCGACAGGAGAGACGTCGCGCATAAAAAACGTACGAGCGCACCGAGACAACTGGTTTGAAAAACTGCCGCCATCGCCAGGTGATGGCTAGGTGTTCCGCCGCCAATAGCCACACTCTCGACGTCATTCCTGCCTTCGTCGGCCTGTCATCGTTGGGGCTCGCCCCGCTGAGGCCGATAGGCCCTTGGCCCCAATGATGATGGGCCGATGGAGGCGAAGTTGCCGAGCCGCCGCACCTCCCTCCCCTCGCCGCCCCTGCCTTTGTTGGTCCGATTCGGAGGGGGTCTCGTCCGCCTTAGCCCGAAGATCGCCTACAATAGACGATGGCACTCTAAAGGAGCCGTCCTCATGTCCCGCAGTCCCAAACTAACCGTCGAGGAAGCGAAAGCTGAAATCGAGTTTGAGCTGGCACGGAAAAAGAAGATCCAGTCTTTCGTAGCCGCCCAGGAGGAATGGGAGCGGGTCATGGGAGGACAATTCACCAGCAGCGAAGAACAGCAACGCGTGTCCGGTGACATCCTGCACGGCAAAGGCCAGATTCGCGACATCGACAAGCGAATCAAGAATCTGCAAGCGCAGCTCGATGCCGCTTCCTGAATGCGGGCTGTCCGCCTCCAATCCACGCCAAGAATTCCTTTCCCGGCCTCAAAAATCGTGGTAAGATTATGTAGGTCGATATTTATATGGTACGACATAATCTGACCACTGGCGACGGCCCTAAACGGGAGCAGATCCTAAAACTTGCCCGTAAGAAGGGGCTGCTGCGCCCCCGTGACCTGGAAGCGGTCGGAATTGCCAGAGAGTACCTGAACAAACTGCACGCCGAGGGGATTCTGGAACGCCCCGGGCGTGGACTCTATCGCCTGGCAAATGCAAAACCGGGCCGTTTCACACAACTGGCCGAGGTCTCAAAGCGTGCTCCTCACGCGGTTGTCTGCCTGATTTCCGCGCTCGATTTTCATGGTCTCACGACAGAAATCCCGCACGAGCTGTGGTTTGCGATTCCCAAGAAGTCGCGACCGCCACGAATCGAGTATCCACCGCTTAGGATCGTGCAGTACAGTGAGGCTGCTCATCGCTTTGGCGCCGAGGTGCATCTGATCGACGGTGTCGAGGTGAAGGTCTATTCGCCCGCGAAGACAGTCGCGGACTGCTTTAAGTTCCGCAATCAGATCGGCCTGGATGTGGCGCTCGCGGCCCTGCGGGACTGCTGGCGACTGAAGAAGGCCACAAGTGACGAGCTGTGGAAAGCAGCCAGGGTGTGCCGCATGGCAAATGTCATGCGCCCCTACATGGAGTCTCTCGTGTGACAGGCAAGAAGCCTAAGAATCTACCTGCCTCAGTCCGCGAGCGACTGATGAACATCGCTCGCACTGGCGGCGAGGATTTTCAGTACGTTCTGACCCGCTACGCCCTGGAGCGATTACTGTATCGGCTCTCCAAGTCCGAGCACGCCAGCCATTTTGTGCTCAAGGGAGCGCTGCTGTTTCAGTTTTGGACTCGCACACCGCACCGCGCGACGCGCGACCTGGACTTGCTGGCACTGGGACAACCGTCGGTCGCTCACTTTGAAGAGGTCTTTAAGGACGTCTGCCGGGAGGCCGTCGAAGACGACGGGCTGGAGCTTTTGGTGCGAAGCATCAAAGGCGAGCAAATCAAGGAGGAAGACGAGTACCAGGGAATTCGGATTCGGGGCCAAGCTAAGCTCGGCAATGTGCGAATTCCTCTGCAAGTCGACGTCGGCTTCGGCGATGCCATCACGCCAGGCCCTTCGGAAATTCAATATCCGACGCTACTCGATTTTCCGGCACCCAAACTCTTGGCCTATAACCGCGAAACGGTGGTTGCTGAAAAGTTTCAGGCGATGGTGTATTTGGGCATGACCAATAGCCGCATGAAGGATTTCTTTGATGTCTGGTCGCTGGCCCGCGATTTCGAGTTTGATGGAGCGCTGTTGTCGCAAGCGATCGCTGCGACGTTCAAGCGGCGAAACACTGCGATGCCTGCGGGACTTCCGCTGGCGTTGAGCGATGAATTCGCCACGGATGCTACCAAGAACACGCAGTGGAAAGCCTTCTTGCGAAAAGGGACACTGGACGCAAACGGCGCGGACTTAAGCGCTGTGGTGCAGTTTCTGCGAACGTTTCTCGGACCCGTGATCGAAACGCTTCCCGCCGGCCAGGCGTTTACCGGAACGTGGAAGTCATCCGGCCCGTGGCAGATCGGTCCGTAGCTCGCCGCGAATTACAACACGGACAGATACAGCCAGCGTCAGCACTGAATGTGTTTAAATTGCTTGTTTGGTGCGACGACTGGAAAGCAACCAGCGGTCGATCTCATCAGTAATGTCTCGGGCGCAGTATCTCGCTGCCGCCCTGAATCGGATCAGAGGTATATCCGCTGCGGCAAAGGCCTCGTTGAGAAAGGCATCTCGATGTTGCCGTTGTTCGCGCTCGTGCGATTTATCGTCAAGTTCAATTGCTGCAAGGATGTGCGTAGTGCCATAGTCGCAGAGCACGAAATCGAGATGGTGTCGCGCCACCATGTAGCCGAAACCGGCATTCCACGACTCTTCGCTGCACGAGAGCAGATCAGCAGCCCTGACTTTGAACGTGATGAGATAGTCTCGTCCAATCGCTGAACGGAGCGCTCGATAGAAGGCCATTTCTCCACGGCTCAGGAGCTGGCCACGACTGACGTATGGAAGGGGTGTTCGGACTCTTGTCTTTCGCCGATACTTTTGAGATCTCGGACGGTCCACCATAAAGTGCCTTATCATTTTCGAATAAGCCCGCTCCTTTCCTGCGGGCCGCAGGTTTTGGTTTAGAACCTTACTCGTCACTGGAACTTGGCGGATCGGGCGCGGATTGAACTTCGTCATCATCGAAATCGAAGCTCGCGCCGCACTCGTCACAGCCAATCACATTCCAAGGGTCTGTGCGGTCGGAGCCGATAGCATTGTCGGGAACTTCCACAACGGACCCACATTCTGGGCAGTGAACGAAAAACAGAGGCCACCTCCTCGCAGCCTAAGCCGCAGATGAGCCAAAATAACGCAATAAAAAAAGAGAGGTCCGGCGGTGCAACGGCGGGAACCTCTCAGTGGCGACTACTTGCTTGATGGCATTCTAGCCATCAGTCGCCTTCACCGCTTTGACTCTGCTCGAAAATCCACGAGTGAGCCATGTCGGAGACCTTGGCGACAAGCGGTAGGTCATCTCGACCGAAGCTGTCGGATGTCTTCCATTCATCGCCGTCTTTGTAGATGCGGGAAATCGTCACGTTATGACGAATGCCCGTCTGGGTGTCGTTGACCCAGATTGCGGCCTTAATCCTCCCGAGTCGGATCTCGTGGACAGGCCGCGTTTTCTCGGAACCGCGTTTCGATGTCGCTGTAGCCATGAGGATGGCTCCTTTCAAAAAGAAGATCGAGAAACAACACAACGCACGAACTCAAGACAATCACAGAGCGAGAGCCAGAAGCGCTCCCGCCTTTTCATCAGCTTCCGTGCGATCGCCCGCGTTGGCGATCTCGCCCGCAATTCGGGTTAGAGCATCGACCAGGGAGAAGATCGTAAATCGACCTTGCTCCTGGGCGATGTTCAAAGCACGCTTTGCGACTCCTCGTCCGATACCTTGCTTGGTCAGGACCTTGAGCGTCTCCTCCGCATCGTCTCCGAGCTTGGTACGCATCGCCTTGGCGATCACGTCCGCAAACCCGGCTCGACGCTCGTCCCGTTTAGCGACGAGCCCCTCGATGATCCGTCGCATGTCAGACAAAGCTGAATGGACGCTAGAGGTGTGCTTACGGGTGAACTCGACGACTTCGGTCGCATCCCAGACAATGTGGTTCTGGCAGATTGCCTGAAACCAAAAAGTCTCGATGCCGATCGAACGCCTGCCAACTTCGGAATTCCAGATGAAGATCCCGGGACAGAAGGCTTCCCCTTCGATCTCGGTCCAGCCGTTAGGGTCGACTAGAAAGCAGAAGAGATCCTGCTCTCCACAGTAGAGCCCAGTCGCACCATTCATCCCTTTTTGAGGGGGCTGGAAATCGACTGCGAACTCTTGCAGCATCGCCACGAGTTCTGAGTCGTGGAGCCGCGTGTAGCTCGTGCCGTGGAGCGAGCGAACCGTCTGTCCTTGGAGATAGAGCTGCATCGGCTTATTGCCGCGCGGCAGCGTCTCTCGAAAGACCTCTGCGGCCGTGTTGGCGGAGAGTCGGTTGACCGTCTCCTTTCCTACGCCGGAGAACTTGCACAGCTGCGAAAAAGACCAGTCGTTCATCAAGAACGCGCCGTCGTTTCCGAGCTGAATTCCAAGTTGACCGTTTTCTGACTCATGCGGGGACAGTTGAGCTGGAGGACACCAAAAGTCTTTGGCTTCCTCTCGCATCATCCTGCAATGAGTCGACAAGGACGACAACGAATCAAAACACTCGTCGGGGGAGCGTCGAAAGAGTTCTTTCGAAGCTCGTTTCAGATTCTGTTTCTCCATCGGAGAACTCCTTGGGTTTCTGCGTACGGGGATCGTAAACAAGAAAAAACCAATCTCGATTGAGAAAAACCTTGGTTGCACCGCCGGTCTCTCGCGGAAGAGACAATCTCTCCTCCGCGAGGACACAGTGCGGTCGCTTCTACGTTTTGCTTCATATCAAAGATCGAAGTCCGGATGCACGGAACCTAGAGAAGTCCTCCATCGTCGCCACAGCCCGGACACGAGCGGAGTCGTTGCTGCTCGCGGTACGCTTCCCAGAGATTCCGTTGCTCTTCGGTCATTGGGTCAGCTGGTGGTAGAGATGTGTTGTCCAGCTGCGTGTCGGGTGGACAATCGTTTGGCCCTTTTTCCGACTCAGGCTTGGGCGTCATGGGCCACTCCCGCTTCCGAGCCGTTAGCAAGAGTTGCCTGTGCCGCCTGCTCATGCTCCTTAATCCAGACCGAGGCTTTCTCGATCACGAGGTGCAGCTCCGGTTCATTGCGCGTGAAGAACGATTTCGAGTAACCCGTCTTATTCGTGCTCATGCTTTTCCACGAGCGGGACAGCGAGAAATCAAAATAGGCGTAGCCGGAAGTCGACTGACGTTTCCAGATCGAGGCCGCGACAGCCCCTTCCCGAATGGTGTGAACCGGCTCAGCTGTTTCACCATCGAGCACAGCGGCGGTCGGCTTTTTCTTGGATTCAATCTTGGATTCGGTCATGGATACCTCTCCTACAACAAAAGATTCGAGGAAGATGATGCCACCGAGCGGGTTGCTACGCAAAAATATCTGGCGAGGAGGCTCGGCTTCGGGCAACGTAGCGAGGACACGAGCAAACTTGCCCTCTCAGCATCTAATACACAGTCGCGCGGAGCAGTTTGGGAACAAAAATGGAAAATTGTTCGGACTGGTTCCTGGCCCGACATACCTCGGCTGAACTGCCGCCTAGGGCAGGTAGTCGTGGTCTAGGAGCCAGGCCTGGACCGCGATCTCGATGATCTCTTGCTGAGTTCCCGGCTGAACGTTTTTGAGTTTCTGCTCTAGGTGGGCACGTCTCAGAGCGTCAGCCGTTGATTGCTCAAGGCGGGTCGTGATTGAAATCATGAGTTTTGAGTGAACTGGTTGCGGTGCAATGCGCTGCTTTGCAGAGCGTTTGGGCTTTGACTCAGTTTGCTTGGTGGCGGACACCTCGTCGGCAAGAGTGACGTGCTCCACTGGTTTCTCACCCGGTTTCGCCAAAACCTCGTTAACCGGCGATTTAGGCGCGGCCTTGACGGGAGCCCCACCGGAAATGAATGCCTGAATTGCTGGGGAATTCAGATCTGGTGTGCTGGTCAGGGCACTATTTAGCGAGCGTCTTATGTTCATGGCGAGTGTTCTCCTCTGATGTTTCGGGTGATGGGTCCTCCAAGAAGGCCAGTTTGTCGGTCATGAGTTCGACGAAGAGTTGCGTCAGTTCGGTTGCAGCATCCTTCGCCTTGTAGCCCATACGGGTCACAACTGTCCCTTGCTGAGCGGCATCGCAGTATGGTTGCAGGTCCCGGATGTTGGACTTGGCTACCGAGAGCCCAAGGCTTGGAGCAGCGTCGGCGAGTTCTCGGGAAATGCGACACCGAGTCTTCATGCGGTTTAGGACCAAGCGCCCTTGGACCTTTCCGCCGTTGAGAGCCTGGGCGTACTTCAGTAATTCCGTCGCCTCGGCAACGCTCCTCAGGTCGAGAACTGAGGGAGTGGTTGGGAAGATCGCCAGGTCGGCAAGAATCAGCAGGGTGCGGCTGGAGTCGTTTAATCCCCCTGGACCGTCGGCTACCACGAAATCGTGGCTCTGAGCGAGACTTTGGACGTCTGCAACTACATCCTCGGGGGTACCAGCGTTCTTCACCGTGATTTTGGGCTCGGCTTCGGCGATCCACTGGGATGCCGAACTCTGCCGGTCGACGTCCAGGAGAGCGACCTTTGCCCCCCGGTCAAAGAGCCAAACGGCGAGGTGCACGGCGAGCGTTGATTTTCCTACGCCGCCCTTAGTGTTTGCGAAGAGCAATGTTTTCATGGCGCTCAGAGTAGCGCGGCAGAAAGCTGGCTGACAAGATGGTATTTATGCTTGCCTGCAATCTGGCTGGCAGACAATCCCGCAAGCGTTCAAGCGCGCGTACGTGCAGACAGTCTGACCAGCTTGCGGACGTTCTGGCTGCCATGCCCCGACGCTTGCAGACTGGCAAACATACTTGCAAGTAAACAGCGTCGACCAACTGAGTCGGTGCGCAAAAACCTGATTGCCAGAGTTGCGGATCGAGAGGTAGCTTTAAGTTGATTGAATTTACCCGGCTCATGCGGGCGCCTTGGAGGTTTCCGCCAGGCGAAGACAGATTTCAGACACAAAAAAGCCGACCTGGTAAGTCGGTTCTTCTGTGAGCTGCACGCTTGGTAGGAGCGGGCAGGAACGGGTAGCTGGTGACACTGCGACTCTATTCCCGCCTCTTTGTTCCTGTCAACAATCTTTTTTGCACCCCGACTCCGTGAATCCCGCATCGAAGTCTAGCGGGATCGGAAACAGAATATCCTAGCTAAAAGCGCAGTGTCAGCAGCAGTTGCCTTACGTCACCGGGATTTGAGGCAGAAAGCACCGGGATTCTGGACAGGAATGTGCCGGGATCTGAAGCAGGAAGTTACCGGGGGCTGGGGCAGGAAAGTTTCTCGACTACTGGGAAACGAGACAGATTTCGAGTCGAAATGCGATTCGACTTCAGGCACTTAGACCAGGGTAACTCTTGTATTTAACTTACAAGAAAAAGAATCAATAACAGCACGAGCGGTTGATGATCTTTTGATTTAGGGACAGAGACATGGAAGAGCAGGGAACATCGACAACGCTAAAACCGCTTTGGAATTTCGATCTGACCGATGGACGAGACGAATTGAATCTCGCAGAGTTTCCTCTCGCAGCGATTGCAAACCGCGTGGCCGATGGACAAAAGACGCTGACGTTTGAAGACGAGATTTGGGACGATGGCGCAAAGCAGCGAGTTTCTCGAAAGCTGACGATCTCGGGTTCGGACCAATATGGGTTGCCGACTGCTCGGGACAACGATGTGCTCTTGGCGCTCATCCATCTGACGAGGTGCCGCAATGCCTTTCAGTCTCCGACGGTGTTTTTCACGCGATACGAGCTCGTCAAGTTTCTGCAATGGGATGGCGGCGGAAAATCTTATCGGAGGCTTGAGCAGTCGCTGAATGTCTTGGCGAGTGTGACGCTTTTTTACAACCGAGCATGGTGGGATCGCGCGAACAAGAATTGGCGAAATCGCACCTTCCACATTTTGGAGTCAGTGGATCTGCGAGGCCGAGAAGCAGTCGGAGCGAGGGAGCAACCGCTCTCGTCGTTCATCTGGAATGGAATTGTCTTTTCAAGCTTTGCTTCGAACTACATTAAGAAACTGAATCTCGAAGTCTACTTTCACCTGCAAGGCGCTGCGGCCAGGCAAGCGTATCGCTTTCTCGACAAGCGTTTTTATCACAAGCGGAGACTCGAATTCGATCTGCGGACGTTTGGCTGCGAGCACTTGGGCATGAGCCGGGCCTACGACACGGGAGAGCTGAAGCGAAAACTTGAGAGAACATTTGCGGAGCTAGTAGCCATCGGCTTTCTCAAGCCGATGGCAAGGGCGCTGCGGTTTCGAAAGAATGGTCCAAGTGATTGGCGTGTCGTAATCGAGAGGGCTGGATCAGTCGCACCGGAGAAGAAAAAGGTAGAAGCACGATCAGAACCCGCCAAGCAATTGATCGAACGCGGTGTAAGTCCTGCCGTGGCGAATGGTCTCAGCCAACAATTCCCCTCAGCAGAGATTGAGCGACAGATATTGGCGTTTGACGAGCGGAAAATGCGCGCGGGCGGAAAGATGTCGAATCCTGCGGGATATCTCGTGAAGGCGATTCGCGAGGGGTTCTCGCAACCGAGCGCACGAAAAGCACCATCGCGTCCGCCGTTAAGAACAGCGCCGCCGGTCGAAGAGCCAGCGCATTTCGATCCCGAGCACGATGTCCAGAAAAGGTATTGGGCAACGCTTTCAGAGGATGAGCAATCGACGCTTGAGAAAGAGGCGTTTCAGCACGCGGAGCCAATGGCGATCGAGGGATGGCGGCGTTCAACGGATGCTGGAATGCCGATTGCTGCGGAAGGCTATCGCCAGGCAATACTTCATCGTCATCTGGAGCGGATACTTGCCGGACGGGCAGAGTTGCAGAAAGCGTCGTGAAACCGGTAAGCGTTTTAACAACCGTACTAAACTCGCGAGGGCGGTGATCGGCAAGAGAGCCTCGCCGGCCCCCGCGGCGGCGATGACGATTCTGTGAAGGTGACGTCTTATCAGCCTTGAACCGGGCAACGGACCATCAGGCCCAAAGCTCCCTTTCCCCGATGCCCCCGTCCCGTTTCACCTTTTGTATGTTTCTGTTGGCTTCGTGTGCTGCGTCGCTGATGCCGAGTGCGTGTAAAGGAAGTCCCCATGAACTTGCCAATCCTGCTGGGGACGAATGCTGAAGGGGCGGCATCCAAGTGGCGGCTAGTGACCAGCGGCAGTCACTGGACTGTCAATTGCTGTTCGCGATGTCCCGGTCTTCACGAATGATCGTACTTCGTGAGTAGGGTTTTTAGGACGACAGGTGGGACGCGCGCGAGCAAATCGCGGAGCTGTTCTTCTGATAGCGTTTGCAGGCGCGAATCCGGGAGTTCAGATTGCCTGGGCTTTTTTTTGCGCCTTTCTGCCTGCACGCGAGTGCGCACTTGCCCCCATTCTTCTTCAAATGGCGTCAATTCATTGCGATATTGAACGACGGTTTCAAGCAACTCGGTGAGAGCATCCGTGAACCCGCGACTTCCGTCATATCCGAAAATGTGGCTGTGTTCATGTAGAAACACCGCCATTGCATGGGAGAATTCAGACGTGAATAGAACCGCAGCCAAATATACATCCACCGACTGATAATGGCGGCTGCTCCGAAGCTCACCGAGAACTACGTCTGTCAAGCCAACAGTGTACGAAGAGCTTCGATTTTCGAGCATGGACGACAGCGTCGGCGCGAGGAACTTGAGAACCCGTTGTAAAAGCAAGATGCCTTCTCGCTCCGCAGGGCTGGGAGAACGGCTACCACTTTTGCGAGATTCCTGTCGAGCCTTTTCATCTAGCGACCTTAGGTACTGCTCGGCCGACACCACGCCGAATTTCGCAAAGTAACCTGGCAGGCGTATCCTGCCCGCTTTCTCCCACTCGCTCTCTATCAAGCTATATCGCAGCTGCTCCGCCGACTCATGCGTGGCTGAGTGCGCAAAGTATCCATCGCCAAAAAGCGATCGCGTAGTCTTTTCGTCAAAGAGCATGCTTCGGTACCCAGCGGTGTCCGCAATCGTGCTCAAAAGTGAGTGTCCGTGAGGCCAACTAGGCTTGGCTGCGCGAACAACAATCGCTTGGCCATCGGAGCTGTGCCGCAGTCCTTGTTGGGCGAATGCAGCGTAGTAGACACCTAGAAGCTCTTCGCCGAAGGCGTTTCTGTCCCGGTCGTGACCGATTCGCTTCTCGACCTTCTTGACTTCGTCCCGAATGCACAACACAAGGGGGATGCCAGCCACTTCACCCCTGCGCAAATTGCGGTAGAACGCGTACCCATTATTGGTTGTCGACTCGTAAATCGCGTAGCGACCGTCCCGCGACGACCAGAGACCGCTCCCGATGAGTGGATTGCTGGGGTAGAAGAAGTGGTGCAGGCCTTCCTTCAGCGCGGCAAGCAATTTCCGCGTGCAACCAGAAAGGAGCAGAGTCGTGCCTGCGATGGGAGGCGACACGGTAAAGAAGTCATAGACGAGGGGATACAACTGCGTGTCCCTCACCGGCTCCTCAGATATACGGACGACGAGCGCCAGATCTCCCGAAAGTGACAAGGGAGTGACTTCGTGGTCACGGAGCAGGCAAGTGATTGCGACCTTGAATCCCTCGCCATACTGTCCCACATCGGATTCGGTTTTTTCACTGCCAAGGAAGAAGAGACGTTCGAGATTGAACGGTGTCGGCGCTGCGACTGTCGCAGTCCTGCCCGAGGACTCAATGCGAATCCTCGCGACGTCGTGACGATTGGCGTCGAAAAAGTTTTGGATTAGGTCGCGAGCAATCAACACCTCATCCCAATCCACGCCCCACGCCGTAGTGACGGCGTTTCTCTCCGTCTTTTGGTGTTGGAAGCTATGTCCGGGAACGAGTTCCTGCAAGCGTTCCAGACTCTGTTGCCAGCTCACAGGTTTGCCTGCCTTTCCCGGACTCCGATCATGGTCCTTATACCGGCAGCGGTTGGCGGATAATGTATTTCAACAATTGAGTCCAAAGTTGATAAGGGGCGACCGCCGGACGTCCCGAGCCCATTGTTTGCTAGAATCAATTAGTCGACATTTCCCATTTGAAACGAGCCTGGAAGAAATCCAGTCGGACCATATCCGGGATTATAAGCACGCACACATGCCCCGCGTCTAGCGCACAGTGATTTGTCTCCAGTTGTCTGCAATTGTCCACCCACGGTTATGGTTTCTGGATTCCACAACCGGAGCAATGGATGTGATTGTCGTGCGGGCTGTGGAAGAAGGCTGCCATGGAAAGCTTCCTGTGGCGATTTGGTTTTGTCGACGTGACTGAGCTTGCCCGCGATGAAGGGTGCAATTTCGAAGTCTGGTTCAGTCTTGGTCTTTGGACCTGGTGTTGCCAACACGGGCCGCGCGGGCCGAGGTTTCGCGGTTGGACCCGAGAGGGCGGCATCCTGCTTTCTCTCAGCTTCATTATGCGAATCCCAGACTATAGCTTCCCTTACTTGTTCCGCGTTGCATGCGTCGGTACCCCTATCTTCGTGAATGTTGTCCGCTTACCCGCCGACGACTCTGAATTGCGGCTCGCGGTGATGTTTCCCGGTGAGAAGCACGGTCGATTTATTGACGTTTAACGGAGTGTCTTGCATCGCAGGTAGTCACGCGATCGTTGGCGCGATCGGCAGGCCGGTACCGATGGGCCTGTCTACCATGCAATGGCAGGGATGAAATCTGTTAGGAGAGTGTTCTTCCTGCCTTCGTCGGCCTTCATCGTCGGGGCTCGCCCCGTGAGGCCGCAGGCCCTTGGCCCCGATGAGGAACGGCCAGAGAAGGCGGAGAGAGCAGCGCCCGATTGCAACTCTTCGCTCGCCTCCGCGCTGCCTTTGTTGGCAGATTCCGAATGGGCCTCGTCCGCCATGCCAGAGTAACGCGTGATCGGCGATAAACGGACGGGCGCGAGCGAGAGCATCAGCTTACCGATATAAACGCCGTGGCCGGACCACGAGCTTCTTCGCCGCGGATTTTTCAATCTCTGCACGAACATGGCGCCGGCCACGGCATCTGCCATTGTACGATCTGAGAAATCATTGAAAACCACCATCTAGTAGGTGATTACCGGATGCGGTTGCGATATGCTCCGGCGCATGGGGACTGGATAGACCCCGTGATCGTCAATGATGCAAACGCTTTGACTTGCGATCTTCTGTTTGGGGAACGTACCCGGTAAACGAGCTACCAACTCGCTAAGGGGACAGGGCTAACCGCCTGTCGCACGTTTCCGCCGGTAGAGCCGGATGCGATGAGAGTCGCTTGTCCGCGCTCGATGGAGGCTCGCTGAATTAATCCCACTGCCTTTGTATCGCAGTGGAGTAGCCTCAGCGTTCTATCCAATGACTTGTTCTCGGAATGAGGGCGATGCGGAAATACTTTGGCGTGTGTTCTCGCCAAAGCCGTCATGTTTCAAAGCTGGTGAGCGGCTGACTTAAGCCGCAAATCCGCCCACGGGGTTCGTGACCTTCTTTCAAAGGTTCGTCCAACGTGCGCCGGTGTCGGGAGCTTTTGTCTGGCGACAGACAGAATCGGACGTTTGATCGCGTCCGGCGATGGGTCGAAAAAACCCACGGTGAATAGCTCAACGATGAAAGGCCCCAAAAGGGCTTACCGGTCAGGATCTCAAGAGACGTAGCCGAAAAGGTCCGAGGGATTCCAATAGGAATTCTCGGACGGCGAACGACTCTCGCTCATGGGTAAGGGAGGAGCTTCTGTGTTCTGCCCCCTGAAATCGTGAGGCCCTTGGCCTCACGGAAACTATGCCGTGGCGGAAGCCCGGCCATAGAGCGAGGAAAGTCTTCGGGGTAACGCCCGATAGCCGCGTGACTTGAGATTTGAAGTGCATGACTAACGCAGGAATCGCTGCGGCAGCCGGGGTGGTTCTCGGTGCCTGGATATGATCAGCCAGGTGATTCAAAAGCCGTAGTGAGGGAGTGGGGCCTAAGTAGAAAGCTGAAAGCGGCCAAGGCGGGAGCCTTGGCTATTTTTCAGGCGGTGTCTCCTGCAAGGCAGTGGGAGTCCGTTCGCGTGCCGTGGGTGGTACCCGGCATGATGCGACGACGAAAGGGCTGACTGGCATTTGCCAACAGAAGGTCGAGCAGTCGGGGACTGGCCAAAGCGGTCAGCCTCCGGCTGCAATTTTTCGTGGTTGAAAGCTCAGCGGTCACACGCGGCTCCGTCTGGCGACGGTGCGGCCTGTGGCAGCAATTGGCGGTGGACAGTCGAGGTGTGCTTTCAGCACGACGACTGCCACCACAGGTTTCTTTATGCGGTACGCCCATAAATTGGGGCGGTCGAACTTGGAATACAGTTCGGCCGCCCTCGGGCGATGCCGGAAAGGAGGTTCTCGCAGAGAAATCCTCTGCGGGCTTTTGCTGGCGTTTTGCGATGTGAATCGAAGCGAGTGCGGTGCTCGTAAAGGGGGATTTGAAAAACACTCCGCTCTTGGATTCGCGTTCCGATGGATTTTGGCATTGAGGGCTGGCCAGAAACTAGCCCTCATTTTTTACTTGGATGGACGGGCGGGCAGTGATGTCCGTTAAAGCGTATGCAGTATCGGTACGAAGCAACCTCAGTGGAGGGATTCATTCAGCAGTTGGCATCAAACTATTTGCCGCACGGATATTGGTTCTACGTCTCTGGGTGGTTGCCTGAAGGCAAGGATCCAAGGACGGTGGACCAAAAGTTGACCGAGAAATACGGCATCTGCATTTCTCGCCAAGCCCGCGCTCGGAGGAAAGCCGCGGGCTCAGCGAATCTTCACTACTTAAGGTACGACCGCTTCTTTGTCCTCTTGGCGACGCACGGGAAGCACCGCTTCTTTGCCGAAGAAGCGGCAAACATCCGAGATGTTCGCAAAGTGCCGATCAAGTTCGCAGGACACTCCCTTAGCTATAAGCAAGGTGGTTTTTTGCGGACAGTCGAGGGAGCACCTAAAAGGCTCGATCACGGCTGGCACTCCCGAGTCCAAATCGATCGAGAAAAGTACGCAGAACTGAAGGGGTACTTTCTGGAGATTGCCGCGAAGCGGTCTGCTGAGACCTTGGGCCGAGAGTTATTCAACCTTCCCTTTGAGCCATACGCCCCTGTGCGACAGCAACTGTTGAACCTTCTGAGGCTGATTAACACGGCGCGTCATGCAGCGGGACATGAGAAGGTTGTTTACTCGGTGCTCCGATACAAACGGTCGATTGTTCGGCCATTTGACATGGTGGCAATTTCCGATTTCGTGATCTGAGAGCTATTGTTGGTTGAATGCTCATCAATGGATCATCAAACATCAGCTGGCATCTCCACCACGGCTCCGGCTAGAGGAAAATGAATCCAGGTGCTCAAAACGTGTTATGTTCCTGCGACGTTCAGGCTCCGGACTTTGGCAGTCCGGCGTTCTCTAGAAGACGGGCTCGTCCTCACTGCATCCTGGACAAGCAAGTCTCTTCAGCTGTTCAAGGTAATCTCTTCGGTACGCAACTTGTTCTATGTCGCTTTTTTCATTTTGTACCAAGGCATCCCTGCCCTCGCGATCGGTAAGGCCGTTCTGGCTTTCGGTCTGATGATCTCGCTGTTTGTGTGACATCGTGCACCTCACTGAAAGGAATCGCTGGAGTCATACTATTGGCGGAAAAGACCGCTGAGAGGACGCGCCTGGTCAGTGCAATGGTCGCCGCGAAACAGGGATCTCATTCCCCAAGAGTGCTCATGCAGCGGAACGAAAAACTGGAGCTGTCGAATTTGCTCCAGTGCCTGCGCGATATTGGCGCAATTGACCACCCCAGTGGAAATGGCGGAACGCACCGTTACGTGCTCCGTTGCTGGCCGGCGATCGATCCTGCCTAAGGCTACAGCGGGCGCGCGCGGGTGACTCTTACCCCTTTTCGGTGGCGGGGCCGCACCGCGCTGCGTCCGTTCGTGGGTGGATTTTGGCGACACCTTCGCTTGCCTGTCATCGTCGGGGCTTACCCGGCGGAGGCCGAAGGCCCTTGGCCTCGGTGAGAATGGGACGGCGAAGGCGCGGTCCCGGCCTCCCCCGCACGCGCCAATAATCATCCGCGCTATCAGGACTTGCCTTTGTTGGTCTGATTCGGACGGGGCTCGTCCGCCGATCGTGCAGCTCTGGGCTCGCGCGTATCGCAAGGCAGTCCGGAGGCTTGAAGAGTACCAACGACGTAGCAATGATGCCGTGAGTCAGTTTGAGCGACAGCTGGACGGGTCGTCGATAGAATTGGGCATCGCGCAGAAGACGGTTGGCCCGCGCGGCATCAACCAGTAGTATCGGCCCCATCGGACCAACGGAATCATTTGAGTTTTGCTATGGCAAAGCCGCAGCCCCATAGTTCATATATTTCCCTTGTCCGTTCCGAACCATATTGGTTGGAAAATGGTTCGCCCGTATCTCAAAGAAGACGCAGTGACTAGCCACGACCGCGCGTACGTCATTCTCGGAACGCAGTGGCTCGTGATACTCCCATAGTCTCGACAGCCTCTTCGATCAAAAACGTCGTGATCGACGAATGCCGAACATTCTAAGCGATCTTTCCGCTCCACTGTCGCCTGAGATAGAGGCTTAGCCCGATTGAAGATCGATAGCCATGCAAACACACTTCGCTGCTACTTTCACATGGCATAACTTGCCAGCCAACGAGATCACCGATTGGAAATATTTATCGCCGAGAGCTACGTCATGAGTAGGTCCGCCCGAGACATCGAATCGACGCTAGTCTGGCCTCGCCACAAAGGTGTGCGTAGAACAGACCACGGTCCGGACCTCATTGTGAGATCCATCTAGGTTTTCAACGCTCCGAACCTCGCCTAGGCTCCTCAAGATGTTATTCTGGGATCGTAACGGCTTCCGTATAGATGATCTCAAGACGGTGGTGAACACGATGCTCTTAAAGCATGAATGGGCGGAACGGCTGATCCATTTGTTTTCTGTCATGCCATCCGCTCTGCGCCGTTCCTTAAGAGAAGGCGAAGCGGAATATCTGACGATCCCCGCGGACAAATGCATGGTGGTTGCGACCGGGTACCTGAAACTGCTTGATTCGAAAAGCGGCGACGAACGAATCATTCGACTAATCCTTGGCCGCGGAGGTCTGTTCGGCCATCGGCCCTTTGCAAACCGTGCCTTTCGTGGATTCGCACCTCCTGAGGACGAAATGGCAATTGCGCATAGTGCGGCAGAGGTCATCGAAGTAGGTCGAAACGAACTGGAGATGGCTGCCGACGCCGATCCTGTTCTTTGCCGAATGTTGCTGGAATCGATGAGTGCTAGGGTTCAGTTTCTCGAACGCCGACTGCAATGGCTACTGACGACGCCCGTCCGAGCGCGACTAGCAGCGACACTTCGAGACTTAATTTGCTACGAAGGCACGCGTTGCAAAAACGGCCATACAATTACAATTCGCTTGACGCACCAGGATCTGTCAGAGCTAGTTGGCGCCGCGCGACCCGTGATCAGCGCCGAACTGGTTCGCTTGCGGGATGAGGGCTTAATCTCATATGCGCAAAGCTATTTCTGCGTTGACAATTTGCAGGGACTCCAGCGAATCGCAAGCAGTTAGGTTGGCCACGCACTTACCAGCCCACCCCCTTCTTGTCTGCTTCAAGACTAGCGTAGACAAGCGATCAGAATTGTCATCTAAATGACAATCGAAATGGCGAAAGGAACTAGGATATCCTACGGAACCACCGGGATGACGTCGATTCGCGCTACCGTCCCAAAGGCATTTTCGATTGCCTCAGCAGGAACTTTCGCTGTAGATTCCAAACGACGGGTAGCATCTTGCGAAGAATGAATGTGCCGCTGAAGAAGTGATGCGGCGACCAGTGCCGTTGCCGAAATAC
The DNA here is from genome assembly GCA_036499395.1 of Pirellulales bacterium. NCBI lineage: Bacteria > Pseudomonadati > Planctomycetota > Planctomycetia > Pirellulales > Pirellulales bacterium. The sequence continues at coordinate 36,394 of DASYDW010000078.1, read as the reverse complement.
TGGCAGAGTAAATACAGAGGCCGACGATGCAGCCATGTAGAGGGAACGAATGAAGCGGGAAATTATCAGAGTCGAGCCTTTGTCGACCTACTTGGAGAACTGGAAAGCTCCCACGTCAGCGGTGACGCGCTTCGGCGATACCATCTACGTATCGGGATTTCCCCCATTCGATCCGCAAACAGGCACAGTGATCGCCATGCCGATTGAGCGGCAAACGGAGGTGGTGCTAGAGCAGATGAAGTTGTGTCTTGAAACTGCCGGATCATCGATGGATCACGTCCTCAAATGCAACGTGTACTGTACGTCGGTCGATAAGTTTGCGTCCGTCAATGCAATCTATGCGCGATATTTCCCCAAAGACCCTCCAGCGCGCATTTTTATCAACGTCCCAGCGTGGCCAGGGCCTTTCGAAATTGAGATCGACTGCATCGCGGTCCGCACGGGATAGTCCCTTTTGAACAATCGTCGGATGAATACCGACAAACGACGAGGCATATCATGTTTGCAGTAATCTTCGAAGTTCACCCAAGACCAGAGCAGTGGGATGCCTATCTGGGCTATGCCAAGGTGCTCCGTCCGGAATTGGAACAGATCGCGGGTTTTGTCGATAATATTCGTTACAAAAGTCTTTCGCGAGAAGGATGGATCCTATCCCTGTCGAATTGGAGGGATGAGAAAGCCGTGGTTCGGTGGAGGACGGCCCAGAAGCACCACGAGATCCAGGAAAAGGGCCGCAATTCTGTGTTACTTGATTACCACTTGCGTGTCGGGCAACTCACTCAGGATACGCGATTGCCAACTGGGATGAAGCTTCTGGAGCAGCGACTCGATGAAACGGAAACGGGGGATGCCACTACCATTACGCTGATCGATGCCAAACAGTCGCCGCAGTGGATCAAGTCTAATTGCCACGAGGACGTTGCCCGTTCGCTAGGCCTGGCGCCGGACTCAAAGGGGTTGGTGTCTTGGGATGTCTTTGACGCAGTTCTCTCGCCCGGCGATTTGATTCTTCTCATGGCGTGGAGGACCAAGGAAGATGCTGAGGCTTTCGAGACAAACGTAAAACCGCTGAAAGGCGCGCGTGAACGTCGCGTGCGTGTCATACGCGACTACGGAATGTTCGATCGAGGCGAGGCCCCGCAGTATTACCCAGATGTTAGAAAAGTAGGCAAGTAGAAGTATTCGACATCTGGCTCGGAAAAGTCCCGCGCATTGCCTGTTATGCCAACATAGGGCAGTCATCCGCAGTCGACTAGAGCTGGTTTCAAAACCTGTTTGATTTAAACTTGCGCCCTGTCGAGGGTTGGGTTATGAAGGCCGTTGAAAGGAGACCTTTCCATGGCCCGACGACACGAAGTCTTTGTCACGGACGAACAGTGGGAGAAGATCAAAGGGTTCCTTCCGAAGCGGAAGCGGTCTGCCAAAGGTGGTCGCCCGCCGGCTGATGATCGAGCGTGTTTGGAAGGCATCCTGTGGGTGTTGAGGAGCGGGGCTCGTTGGCGTGACCTGCCGGAACGGTATCCATCGCCGAGCACATGCTGGCGGCGATTGGTCGAGTGGGAAGGCGAAGACGTGCTGGTGCGAATCTGGCACGCCTTCCTCGACACGCTCGACGAGCAAGGCTTGCTCGACTGGGACGAAGTGTTCGTCGATGCAAGCTTCTCGCCGGCTAAAAAAGGGGCGACCGAGTCGGCAAAACGAAGCGGGGAAAAGGTACAAAGTGGATGGTGGTGGCAGATGGTCAGGGAGTTCCACTCGCATGCCGGACCAAAAGTGCTTCGCCTGCTGAGGTCACGCTGGTCGAAGCCGTCATCGATGAAGTCCCTATCGCCGAAACACCGACTCCGCTGATCGCCGACTGAGCCTATGACAGCGATAAACTGCGAACCAACCTGCTGGCCAAAGGCTGGGACCTGGTCTGCCCACACCGCCGAGGCCGAGTTCGACCAAACACGCAAGATGGTCGCAAGCTGCGTCGTTATCGCCGGCGCTGGAAGATCGAACGCACCATCTCCTGGATCGGCAGCTTCCGCCGACTGATGATCCGACACGAATACTACAGCTTCATTTACCAAGGCTTCATCCACTTGGCCTGCATACTGATCTGTCTACGCAGGTTTTGAAACCGGCTCTAATCAGTCAGGATGCGATAGACCGCAATCTTTGGCTTTCCGTCTTGAGCGATCCCGGACGCGATCTGAAGAATCTTCGCGACATGGTCCGTTGCATTATGACTTTTCAGCGATTGATCGTCGCGAAAGCGCTCATACAGCAAAAAATGTCCCGCCTGATCTTGGCTCTCATGGAGTCGAAATGTCGATACTCCCTCTTCGGCGAGAGAATGCAAGATGAGCTCGTCAAGTGCTTTTCGAAACTCATCCCGTTTCCCGGGCAGAGTGACAACTTCCGCAATGATGACCCGTTCATTATCGTTGAACATAAATACCTCGCTGACTTCGTCTTATTGCTTAATAACCGATTGCATATGGCACTTCGACGTCATCTTATCGATCTCATGTCTGATGCGCTGTCATCTGCATGACATGCTGGCCAAAATATTCTGCTGACTTTCACTCCTTTGACAGCCATGATGTCTTCGAGCAAGCGTTGGGGCGCACTATGTTCCCGTACGCGGTATTTGGAATGAAGTTAGGTGCAGGTCTGGAAAACGATGAATACGAAGACAACCAAGCGACCATCAATCGAGCAGGTTCTTTCTGATTCAGATCCGCAACTCGGCAAGGTCATTCAAGTGGTTATTGCGCAAGTTGGTGTCCGCCGAATACCGCCCACCTCCGATTCGGACTTTCAGTCGCTCGTACGCGCTATTCTCTTGCAACGCGTATCGTCGAAGGGGGCCCGCACGATTTTCGAAGCATTGACGAAGCAGGCGAGAAACCGACTCACTCCGGCGCGGGTGCTGGCATTGCCGGTTTCCAGTTTTCGATCTGCTGGTGTCTCTAGTACTAAGGGAACTTACATCCGAAATATCTCGAAATGGTTTGCGAACAATCCACGACTAGCCAAATCGCTGCCGAAAAGGTCCGACGATGAGATCGCTGCCCATTTAACCCAGATTCCAGGCGTGGGCCGCTGGACAGTCAACGTATTTCTCATTTTTCAGTTGCAAAGGCTGGATGTACTGCCCGCGGATGATAATGGCATCAGACGAGGCTTACAGTTGGCAGCCGGCCTTAAAGGCATCGCGTCGCCTGCTCAGGTGGCTGAAAGGGCAGAACAATGGCGTCCGTATCGAAGCATTGCCTCGATGTATTTATGGACGGCCGTAAAACTCGGTATCACGGCTCGTGATCTGCGATAATCGTGGATCACGCTGCCGCTACGAGTCGCAGCAATACTTCACGATTCTCAACCGCCCACTGACGTAAGGATGTGGAGGGGGGGCCGCCGACGAAGGGTACATCGTCGCGCACGCGTAGTGCCGGGCTCCCGTTCGATCTCTTGCACGAAGAGACGCCCGGTCTGGATCGTAGTTCCCAGGATTAAGACAGAATGTGTCGCGTCGCTCATACCTGGTCCAATTCGACGTCGATGTCAGTAAGAGCAACGTTGTTCATGAAGTTCGTCATCAGGAACTGCACTGACAGCGCGATGATTTCCAGAATTTGAGAATCCTTGAAACCCGCGCCGCGAACAGCCTTCAGATCCTCATCGGCGACGTGCCCTCGGAGCTCTACAACCTTCGCCGCGAATTCGGCTGCTGCGCGTTTGTTTGCATCGTACGAGTCGCGCAGCAAAATATCATTTCCTGGACTCGTATTGTCCTTCAGAGCGACATAACAATGGGCCTTAAGGCAATAATTGCATTTGTTGACTTGGGATACGGCGATTGCGATGGCCGTGCGCGTCTCGGGATCAAGGGCCTTGCTCAGCGCGCTCTGCAATCCGACGACACCGTTAAGAACGATGGGACTAAGAGACATAAGCCGCGGTAGATTTGGCACGAATCCGAATCGCTCGCTGATCTCATCAAGAATCGGCTGCGATGCAGACGGTGCCTCGTCGCGAGTTGGAATCTGGAGGCGCGACATAAACCCTTCCCTAGAATGGACAGCGGATGGAGTACGTGTGACAATCGTATGGTTTCCCAGGCATCGCCAATAGATAAAGCTGCCGCACTCTATTCGACGCCCTGCGCGTAGTAGGCGCGGACACTGTAAAGCTATTGTGGAGGTCAACTCACAGCGATGACCAGTGCCGATGAGGTTGCATCACACCGACTTGATTAGTCCTAGCTGCTGGAGCGCCGTCAAAGCGCCTTCTTCACCGATTTCTTCGGCGATCTTGCCGTTCTCAATTCGGAATATGGTGTTTCCGGTGAAATGCATCTTGCGTCCTGAGGTCGCCGGCAGCGCGCCGACCGGCAGCTCCGCGAAGGCAGGTCCGGTATGTGTGCCGCCGCCTTCCCAACGGGCCGCGACAAAATCACCTTCAGCGATTACATCACCAATGCCCCAGAAGTTGAGATCCGGAAACGCCTCCCGCATCTCCGCCATCATTTTTTTGATGTTGGCCGTTCCGCGAACCGGACCATGCATCGGATATTGAAAGAGCATATCTGGTTTTGCCAATTCATCGACAATCTTCAAGTCCGATGGATTTCCCCAGAAATCCTTAAACCAACGAGCCACGATGGCCTTGTTCGCTTCTTCCTTCGACATTCTGATGCTCCAACTGTGAAAATGGGCTCTGAGTTCTGCGATGGCGGCGATTCGCCCCTATCAGTTTTTGTAAATTAGCCTTGGGTTACTTCGTGGGCCTTTCTGTTTTTAAAAATGGATACCCGCGCAAGTAGATCCAATCGTCCTTCCGCGCAGGTATGTGGCATGCGCGGCAGTTAGCGGTATAGTCGGTTACGGCGTTGATTTTCGGAGCAGTAGCATGAAACAATGCCCACCCCCAGCCGTCGCCCCATTGAACGCTGTTCTCGAATCTCCCCTTCTGATCCTTAACCATCACAAACCACAACTTGATGTCCGAAGCCCATTTGACCTCGCCTGTGCTCAATGTGCCGGCGGCGGTCCTATAGACTTCTTTGACAAGGATCGCACCGTCTGGAAAATTACCTTCTCGCTGAAAGGCCACGACATCTTCTGGTCGCGTGTACACGTTGTGTAATTCATTGACCGGCACCCCCGGCTTCGTTGCCACCGCATACGAGCCGAGATGCACGAAGCTGGTTCTATATTTGGCGGGAAGGGAGATTTGTCCCGCCTTGTCGACATACTCGGAAAATACCGGCTCCGCTAGTTCTCTCGCCTCGATCTGATTTTTAACTGACACCGACCAGGCCGTCAGCGCGCTGGCCATGACGACCAAGGTGAATACGAGAAGGACGATCTTTCGGACCATGGGGGCTTTCGTGTATGCCGGACGGATAAAACTGACAATTACTTCGATGCTGGCGTGGCATCTCGCAGCACGGGATAGTACTTCATGAACACCCAGTCCTTGGTCGCATTGTCCTGATGGCACTTGTTGCAAGCGACCGCCGAGCTCTTCACTGCCTCAGTTTTTAACGGCAATTTGTGGTTGAAGTTGAAATAGGCCCAAGATCCCGGCTCATCCTTGAATCGTTGTGAATCCTTGACCGCAACATCGAGTCCACGCAAATCTCCCATGAAATAACCATTGCCGCTCGGCGCCTCTTTCGACCCAACGCTAATCAATTCCTTGACCAGCGTAGTTCCATCGCGAAACTGCCCAGTTTTCTCGTAATGCGCGAAGCTTTCAGGGTCCATATAGACGGCATGGAACTCTGGAAAGGCGGCCTCGCCGTCATTCAGGTCGTTCGGCGTAAGTGGCGTTCCGATATAGATCCACTTACGGTGATCGAGCGGACGTTTCAATTTCCCGTCAGCGGAATACTCGACCGCGGGATGCATTGTTCCCTTGTCGGCAGCCATTGCGAAAAGCACGAATGACATCGCAGAGACACCGAAGACGACGACTGCAAGCAGGCCGCGATAGCGGCTAGATGTTTTTGACATGGCGCAACTCCTAAGGTTGGTGCTAATACAGATGTCGATCATATCGATGTTGGTCGGAGGTCGCTGTCATCTGGATGACAACGGCGTGACTAATCTCCATTTGCTGATGCGATCTGACTCAATCCGGCTAAATCCTTTACGCATAGGTAACTCTTTGCACAGGAGGCCATGCCTTCGTATTTGAGACGAGCTAGCTCCGCGCCGAGTTATATTCGCAATTGGTTTAGGCGATCTTGAAGAGACAGATCGTACTAGTCCGTAGGGTGCGGCAATCTTAAATGACCCATTCCACCGGTCAAGTACTTACCTTTTAGTAAGTGGCATGTCGCTCTTCTGTGCCTACCGGTTTGCTCTAATCTCAATGTCGAATATCAGTAGGAATCTTGAATCCAGCCTATTTGTGCGGCTTCAAGGTCTTGTCCAAGAAATCTCGTACGAGACGAGAGATCGGATACAGGTCTTCCTCTAATGCGAAATGCCCAGTGTCGAATGCATGTATCTCGACATCCTTCAGATCACGCTTGTAAAACATTCCGCCGTCAGCAGTGACGATGCCGCTGTTTTTACCCCACACAACGAGTGTTGGTGGCTGGTGGTCGCGAAAATAAGCCTGCCACTTCGCATAATCCGTAAGATTCGAACGCGTGTCGTAAAACAGCGCTGCGCGATTCTCTGGATTCCCGGGCCGCGAGAGGATCGCAAAATCAAGAGTCCAAGTATCAGGGCTAAACGACTCCGGGTTTCGACCGCCGTGCGTGTAATGCCACTTGTTGTCCTCAAGTGAGAGATGCTTATGCAGGTGATGGGCATTTTCTGCCGTTCGATTTCGCCCGAACTCCTCGAACGGCCTCCAGAATTCCTTATTACGGCTTTCCGCGTACGCTTCTCCATTTTGGATTACCAGTGCGCCAACTCGTTCCGGATGTTTTGTGGCGAGCCGAAAACCAACGTATGACCCGACATCGGGTCCGCAAAAGATTGCGTACTTGGTTAATCCCAGTTGGCCTACGAGCTTGTCTGTGATATCGGCAAAGCTCTGAAAGGTGTAAGGAAACTTGTCGACTGCCGGAGCAGTGCTTTGCCCGTACCCGGGAAAGTCGGGTGCTACTATGTGAAAATCGTCCATGAGCAAGGGGATCAAATTGCGGAACATGTGAGAGGACGACGGGTATGCATGCAGCAGCAAGATTACCGGAGCATCTTTTGCTCCTGCTTCTCGATAGAAAATGTCGAGCCCGTCAATCTTGGCAGTGCGATAAGCGATGGTGCGATCCGCCTTTGCCGGTGCATCGGCAGCGGCAACCAATGCGTTCAGAGAGACAGCTAATGCAGCTGCCGCCAGTGTCTTCACGCAGTCGCTGAAATACCTTGGCCAACCCGCTCTAAGTGCGGATGTGATTTGCCCCTTTACTCTAATCCATTGCGGCGATGGCCATTCTGAAGCTCGGATTTGCATCTTTTCACCTCTGGTTGCGATGCCTAGACAAGTAGAGCAGTTTTACCGATCAAATCGTGACGCCGCTGTCATCTGAATGACAAAACCGCTGAAGTGGGCAAAGTTGCGGCCTCAACCGCAATATCAGTCGTTTTTGACGGCCTCGGGAGGAGTACTTATCATTTGGTAAGCACTTTCCTAGATCTCAGAGGCATTCAAATGAAGCGCAAAACCTATGATTGTGGCCTGGAAGCCGCATTGGACCTCCTCAATGGCAAATGGAAGCCGCTGATTGTGCGTGCGCTACGAGGTGATCCGAAGCGATTCGGTGAGCTGCGCCGCGAACTGACCGGGATCAGCGAGAAGATGTTAATTCAGAATCTGAAAGAATTAGAGTCGGACAGCGTGGTCAGGCGAAGGGACTTTAAGGAAGTGCCGCCACGTGTTGAGTACTCGCTGACGCCTTTTGGCAGCACAATCATTCCGGCGTTGGCGCCGTTTTGCGAATGGGGGAGCAAGTACATGAATAAGATAAAGAAAATAAAAGTACCTGGCATGTGATTGATGCTCGGTAGCCCGTGTCGCATATCGTCCCATTGGTCCATCGAAGCCGACAAAGCAGCGTGACTAACTCGCATCGTGAAAAATGATGCCAAGCGTATGACGGCGGCCCGATCGCAATCGCGAGACGCCGTGACGCATGTTAACGCGATAAATCCCGCGGGAACCCTGAACTGGGCGGTGATGGACGGGAAACACCACTCCTTGTCCTTGTTGCAGAGGAACGACTTCAGGTCGCGACTGCATTCTCGGGCGCTGTTCGGTCAGCACGAATTCGCCTCCGGAAAAATCAACACCCGGTTTAGCAAGGAGAATGGCGACCTGAAGGGGAAAGACGTGTGCTCCGTAGAGGTCCTGGTGAAGGGCATTGTAGTCGCCAGGTCCGTATTCCAAGAGTAGCGGCGTCGGCCGGGTTTGGCCGGCATCGTGGCAGCGCTTTAAAAATGCCTTGTGAGTCGTCGGGTAGCGTACGTCAATTCCCAGCGAGTTATTCCATTGATTCGCAATTGACGCGAGCGGTATGTAGAGCGACGTACGCAATCGCGATATCAGAGGCGGCAAGGGATAGGAATAGTACTGATATTGGCCTCGGCCAAAGCCATGGCGGGACATAATCACCCGGCTACGGAATTGCTTTTCATCGGAGTAAGCCGCAGAGAGCGATTCGCATTGGTCCTTTTGCAGCAGTGGACCGATAATTGCGCAGCCATATTGATTGAGATCATCAGCGGCGAGTCTCCAGTCGATTGGCTCTAATCGCATGTCCGTGCCGTTGTCGCTGATAGTCGTAGTCGGCATCGTTGTCTCCTCTTAATTCCCTGCAAACATGCGTTACTTGCCATTTCGCTCCCGTTGCAGGAGCTTCTCCTTGCGTTCAACACCCCATCGATAGCCCGAGAGACCACCGTCATTTCGGATCACGCGATGGCAAGGTATGGCGACTGCCAAAGCATTCGCCCCACACGCTTGGGCAACCGCGCGGACAGACTTTGGCCGACCGATCTGCGCGGCGATTTCCGCGTAGCTCATCGTTTTGCCTACCGGGATTTGTGTTAAAGCCTGCCACACTCGCTGTTGAAAGGCTGTGCCGCGAATGTCGAGCGGGAGTTCCAGCCCAGCCGACGGGGCTTCTAAAAAGCCCACTACTCGCCCGACGAGCGCCTCATAATCGGCGTCACCACCGACTAGTTTTGCTTTGGGAAATTGATCTTCCAGATCGTGCATCAGCTTTTCCGGGTCATCGCCCAATAGGATTGCGCATACTCCTTTTTCCGAACTTGCCACAAGAATCGATCCAAGCCAGCATTCACCGATTGCAAATCGGATTGCCACCCCGCGTCCGCCTTCGCGATATGTTTTCGGGAGCATGCCCAGAACAGCGTCGGACGACTCATAAAAACGACTGCTCGAATTGAATCCGGCATCGTAAATCGCGCGTGTTACTGACGGACTACTAGTAAGTCCCTCTCGCATGCGATTGTTTCGCTGCGCGGCGGCGTAAGCCTTAGGCGTGAGCCCTGTCACCTTCTTGAAGAGCCGATGAAAATAATGAGGGCTCAAGCCCACTGAGGCCGAGAGCGTGTCAAGATTGGGAACCTCATCGGCTTCTTCGATGATGCGGCAAGCTCTTGCAATGGCAGCGGAGTGGCTTGCGGCCAGACTGATGTCCCTGGGCTTGCAACGTTTGCACTCCCGGAAGCCCGCCTGCTCGGCCTCTTCCAGCGTCGCGTAAAAGGCGACGTTCTGACGAAGTGCAAGTCGTGCCGCGCAGCTTGGTCGGCAATAAACGCCGGTTGTCTTTACCGAGTAATAGAATTGTCCGTCCGCTTTGGCGTCGCGGTTGACCACCGCCGACCAGCGGCTCTCGCTATCCTTGAATTCTCTGACGTCATTGTCGGTGGTGTGCATATTGTCCATACTCTTCAAGTTGCGGTTCATGCATCGTCTGCATTTCAGTCTTCTGGAATACTACAGGTGTCACTAAAGCAAGAACTCTGTTTCTTGCTTTCAAATTAATGGCGATGACAACTCAACGTCGACAGCAAGCGACCCTTGATTGGCGTCGAATAGCGGTAATTGGCGTTGCCTCGTGGTTGGAGATGCTGCCTTAACGCTCAGGTCCAAATGGGGCTGTTCCCGAGCAAGAAGACGTTTCTTGCGCCATAATCCCCAACGATATCCAGCCAGCGAGCCATCTTTGCGGATCACTCTGTGACAAGGTACAACTACCGCTAATGGGTTCTCAGAACATGCCGCTGCCACGTCTTGAGCCGTCCCCAAACCGTCCAGGCAAAGCGCGATCTCGGAATAAGATCGAGTCGCTCCCGCGGGAATCTTCCGCAGAGCCGACCAAACGCGTTTTTGCAGCTCCGTTCCCACAAGATCGACTTCCGCCCCGAAATCCGTATCGACGCCGTCAATATATCGACCCACTCGCTCGGCCAATTCGCTGTGTGAATCGTTGCCGGCTTCAAGTCGCGACGCAGGAAATCGCTGCCGGAGACTTGCCACCAACTCCGGACGCTTGTTACCGAACAATACGGTCCTGATCCCCTCGTGGGTGGTACCGACGATCGCCAGCCCTAGGGATGTCTGGACAAAGCCGTATTGAATGGAAGACGCTCGCGAAGGTAGATCGCGAGCTTGTTTCGAGCTGTCGACGTCTCTGAAATTCCGAATACTCTTCGCCATGATTGTGCTCCAGTGGGGTTAACCAACTTTAGGCACGTGTCAAATAGCAAGAACTCCGTTTCTTGCTTTCAAATTCGGACGCTGGCGAATTGGACCTAATGGCGACCACCCGTCGCCCACTTGGTTCTTGATCCTTCTTGAGGAGGCAGGCTCACCATTAGCATGCGGCTGATCTCGACTCGCATCAAGTTCGCCGACAGATGCAATAGCGTGCGATCCAGGCAAAACCATGTCCTGATCATCTGAATATCCACGTCATTCCGCATTCTGTACCGCGGTACAGAATTGGTTTGAAACTATGAGAAATCGCCGTAAAATGTAGAAAGTTACGACGTGCCCTTGAGATGCTCATCTGTCCCGAAAACCGCTGTTTTACCGGGCTTTTTCGCACAAATCCACGCCAATCGCTCGCGCGACTTCTAATTCGCAGGGTGGAGGTTCGAGTCCTCCCGGGCGTAATTACTTATCCAACAATGCCTTACGGTGAATGACCTGCGGAGTTTTTCTCCGTAGTACGTGGACTGAAGGCGCGCTGGGTTATTCGAGCGCCGTTCACAACGGTGGAGTTGAGCCGCCGCGAGGCTAAGCCGAGCGGTCGGCTCGAACGGCTTTCGATCCGCAAGTGAACGGATAGTTGCCCACCCGAGGCTCGCTTGCTACCAGGCACCCCTTAGCCGAGCTGCTCGGCAAGCGCGACAATGATGCCCTCAGGCCCACGGATGTAGGCTAGCCGGTACGTGTCCTCGTACTGCATTTCGCCAATGACCTCGGCCCCGTGGACGCGCATGCGCGCTACGACAGCGTCGATGTTATCGACTGCGAACATGACGCGACGGAATCCCAGCGTGTGCATGGGCGCGTTCACGGGCCCAAAGCGGATCGCGTCGGGCGTGTGGAACTTGTCCAGCTCAATGCCCTGCCCGTCGGGAGTCCGCATCATCGCGAGGGTGGCCCGGACATCCTTGAGCCCGATCAGCTTCCCGACCAAGGGCCCTTCGACGGTCTGCTCGCCCTCAAGCTTGAGGCCCAGTTCGATAAAGAACGCCTTAGCAGCTTCGAGATCGTCGACAACGATGAGGACGTTGTCCATCCGTTTAAGCGTCATATCCTTCCTTCGATCGCTTCACTGATGATGCCTGTACTTGCCGCACCTGGCGTATAACTTGGCATTAGACAGATCGTGTATCGACAGGGTTCCAACAACCTTGGCTAAATGGGATTCTCAAGATTTTAACCGTGCCGCCGCGACTTCTGTTTACGACGAAATCAAAGTGCCACCTTTTCTGACGACCATCGCCGAGATCAACTCCGGATCCGATCGATTTTAACCGACTCGTGGACGGGGGGGGTGCGAGTTCTCCCGAATTTGTTGACCGCTGAATCAATACGTCTCTTCGGAGGCCCATGCTAGTTTTGCGTCGCCTCGAAAGGATATAGAATGATATGCGGGGGAATTCGCTCGACTTTTTTGACAGCCTCGGCTTGGCCTTTTTAAATGCCGTCTCGCGGAAACTGATTCTGTCATGGACGAAGCCCAACAAACGTCCGCGTCAATTGAGGGCAATGGGCAGTTTCCCGTTGTTGGCATTGGGGCGTCGGCGGGTGGACTAGAAGCATTCATCGAGCTCATCCAGAATTTGCCACCGATGCCCGGCATGGCGTTTGTCCTCGTCCAACATCTTGATCCCCACCATGCAAGTTTATTGCCAGAGATCATCTCGCGATCGACAACACTCCCCGTGTCTCTCGCGACCGATGGCCTGCAAATCGAGCGAAATCACGTTTATGTAATTGCTCCGAACAGCAATCTAGCTTTGGCTGAAGGGCGCCTGGTACTGAGCCCTCGCGAGGAGATTGCTGGTCAATTCATGCCAATCGACCACTTCTTTCGATCGTTGGCACGTGAGCGAGGTGGAAGCGCGATCGCCGTCGTTCTCTCCGGAGGAGGGACCGACGGGGCACTAGGTTTGGAGGATGTCAAGGCGGCGGAGGGAATCGTCTTCGCTCAGGACGAGACCACGGCCAAGCAGAATTCCATGCCTCGAAGCGCCGCTTCCACGGGCCAGGCGGATTTCGTCCTTGCTCCCGCAGAGATTGGTCGAGAGCTTGGACGCCTTGCAATTGGCTTATATTCGGGCGGGCGACTGATCGACGGCGATTTTCCCGTCGAGGAAGCCCAGTTACGAAAGATTTTCGAACTGTTGCGAAAATCGGCTGGCGTCGATTTTTCTCTCTATAAGCGCAGCACGATCAAGCGACGCATCCATCGGCGGATGGGTCTTTCAGGCGCCGAGACGATGGACGGTTATTTCCATCAGCTGGCGCACGACCCGGTGGAATTGGAGGCCCTCTTTCAAGATTTTCTGATTCGTGTGACGCGTTTTTTCCGCGATCCAGATATTTTTGTCGCCCTTCGGGAAGTGGTATTTCCCACGTTTCGAGAGCGCGGCACTGAGACGCCCATCCGCATTTGGGTTGCTGGTTGTTCAACCGGCGAAGAGGTCTACTCGCTGGCCATCGAGTTGCTGGAATCTTTGGGCGATATGGTTAGCAATACGCCCATTAAGATACTCGCTACAGACCTCAACGAGGCAGCGCTAGAACGCGCCCGGGCTGGCGTTTACGTCGATAATATCGCGATGGACGTGTCCCAGGACCGCCTGCGGCGGTATTTCACCAAAGTCAACGGAAGCTACCAAATCAGCAAAGCCGTGCGCGATCTGTGCGTGTTCTCTAAGCATAACGTGGCTACCGACCCGCCGTTTGCCCGACTCGATCTGATCAGCTGCCGAAACGTCTTGATCTATCTTGACGCCCCATTGCAAATGCGGGTGCTGCCATATTTCCACTACGCCTTGCAACCCAGCGGGTTTCTGCTGTTGGGGACCGCCGAAACGATTGGGACGTTCGGTGCGCTTTTTGATACGCGCGATAAAGAGCACCGCATTTATGTCAAAAAACTAACCTCTGAAAAAGTACCAATCGATTTCCCAGCAGCGGAGTCGCATTTGCGATCTCGCCAGGCGGTCGAGCGTCTGGCAGTTGCCGAGCCCGCGGGCTCGCCAAACGTGCAACGAGAAGTCGATCGCGTTTTGTATTCAAGGTATGCACCACCCAGCATCGCCATCGACGACAACTTGAACGTTGTGCAGTTTCGTGGAGAGCTGAGCCCCTATTTGAGTCCAGCTTCGGGTTCGGCCAGCCTCAATTTGTTGAAGCTTGTCCGCGACGAGCTGATGGTGGACTTGCGCGACGCGATCGAAGCGGCGAAGCACAGCTCGGTCCCAGTTCGCAAGGAAGGGCTGCATTTCCGCGTGGACGATCGACTTTCGTCTGTTGCAATCGAGGTCGTGCCATTGCGATCGGAAACGGAGTCGCCGCGTTACTTTCTCGTGCTCTTCGAATCGGTCTCATCGCGTGCTCCAGAGTCGCATTTGGCAATGATCGATGCTCCCTCGCCGCCGGGACACGAACACCTCCAACAGGAATTGAAGCGAGAGAATTCGGCACTTCGTCGACAATTGCAATCCGTCGTCGAAGACAACGAAGCGGCGAGCGAGGAATTAAAGGCGGCCAACGAGGAGATATTGTCCAGCAACGAGGAACTGCAAAGCACGAACGAAGAACTGCAAACCTCCAAGGAGGAAATGCAGTCGGCAAACGAGGAATTGAATACGGTCAACGAAGAGTTAAACCACCGCAATCGGGAATTGGGTCAGCTCAATGATGACCTGGTGAATTTGCTGGGCGGATTGAATATTCCGATCATCATGGTCAATCGGCAGCTCAGAATTCGCCGATTTACGTCATCGGCGGAACCGCTATTCAATCTGATTGCCAGCGACGTGGGCCGGCCCATTAGCGATCTACGGCCGAATTTGCAGATTCCAAATCTGATCGAACTGCTGACCACGGTAATCAATGACCTAGTCAACCACGAAGTTGATGTGCAAGACCCCGCTGGTCATTGGTATTCGTTGCGGATTCGGCCCTATGTCACGGCTGAAAACAAGATTGATGGAGCGGCCATCGCGATTGTCGACATAGACGTGCTGAAGCAGAGCGCCGAGCAACTAAAAGCGTCTCGCGACTACGCCGACGCCATCGTTGAGACCGTTTGGGAGCCACTCGTCGTTCTTGACAGCGAATTACGTGTGCATCGAGCGAACGCTGCGTTTTACCGGATGTTTCACATCGTGCAGGGGGAGATCGAGGGACGCCCGCTGTGGGAGATACTCAACGGTCAATGGGACCGGCCGGAAATCAGACTGGCGCTGGAGAAGGTTCTTCCAACCAATCATCGCGTCACTGATTTGGAATTAGCAATCGAAGTGTCCGGCGTCGGAATTCGCTCGTTGCTGCTCAACGCCCATCGCATTTTTTGGGAGGGGAACGGTACCCAAATGGTACTGCTGGCGATCGAGGATATTACGGCGCGAAAGCAGGACCTGGAGCACGCCACAATCTTGGCTGAAGAGCGGGCGGCACGAAAGCAGGCCGAAACTGCCAGTCGCATGAAAGACGAATTCCTGGCGATGCTCGCACACGAATTGCGCAATCCGCTTGCTCCCATTCGCAGCGCATTGGATCTGCTTCGTTTACAAACCGGCGACGATCCTGTCGCTCATCAGGCTCTGGAGATTTCCTCGCGCCAGGTGGTTCATATGGCGCGAATCCTGGACGACTTGCTCGACGTTTCGCGGATCACCCGCGGTAAAATCGACCTGAGAAAAGAGCTTGTTCAAATCCAGGCCGTTATCGCGCGATCGGTGGAAACGAGCAAAATAAACTTTGACAATCGAGGACAGTCATTATCCGTCACACTGCCAGATACACCCGTCCATTTGATGGCCGATCCCGCCCGCTTGGAGCAGGTATTCGTGAATCTGCTGCATAATGCGACCAAATACACGCAGTTGAACGGGCAAATCTCGATCAAAGGCAAGGTCGAGGATGGTGTTATCGTTCTATCCTTCCAAGACAATGGGATGGGAATTAGTTCCGAAATGCTCCCTCGCGTCTTTGAACTCTTCTCGCAGGCCGATCGCTCGTTGGCGCACTCGCAAGGCGGGCTCGGGATTGGCCTCACATTAGTAAGTAATCTCGTTCGGCTCCACGGCGGAAGTGTCCAAGCCTTCAGCCAGGGTCAGGATCAAGGTAGTGAATTCGTGGTCCGGCTGCCGATTCTCAGGGCCTCGAAGGCCGACATGAATGACAAGCGGTCGGCGCAAGCTCCTGCGATTAACCCTCGCCGTATTTTGATCGTCGATGACAATGTCGATGCCGCCAAAACTATGGCCATGCTACTCAGAGCGCGCGGCCATGAAGTGCAGACGGCCGAAAGTGCTGAGGCGGCCCTGGTCTCCATTTCCGCCAATCATCCGGAAATCGCACTTCTAGATATCGGACTCCCCGGCATGGATGGGTACGAACTAGCTCGTCGGCTCCGTGCCGAACCAGCATCGGCCAACATCGTCCTCATCGCCATTACCGGTTACGGACAAGAAGAAGACCGGCAACGGACAAGGGAAGCAGGCTACAATTTTCATTTCGTCAAACCGGTCAACTTGGCGGAACTTGAAGATCTATTAGCGACGATCGAACCATAGCGGTGCCGGAGATGGGTACGCTAAAGCAATTGCCCGTCCACCGCGTGGCTATTCGCGCGTGAACGGTTGTAGAAAAGGTTGGGGATTCGGCACTGGCGGCTTTAACGAGCCCGATTGCTGACCTAGGCGTTGAACGTTCGCAATTTGCTCTCTCGGAAATCAAAGTCCGAGACAGTGGTAATACTTGTGGGAATTGCGAATGCCGCAGACCAGCAAAAAGCCTGACGCTGCGTGCGCATTTTGACAAGCACTCACTTCACATTTCCACATGAACATCGCCTGCCATTTCAGGGGCTGTCGTGCATCAACTGAAGGGTTGTCGCTGGAGGACCGATGGTGAGGATGCGCAGCGACGGATTCAGTACGACGGTACAGAATCGGTTTGAAATCAGGCGAAAACACCGTAAAATGTAGAGCGTTACGGCATCGCCTTCGATTGCGTCATCTGCTCCACAAACCCTGTATTTCAGGCCTTTTTCACGCATAATCGCTGCGGGCCGTTCGCGCGACTTCTAATCCGCAGGGTCGAGGTTCGAATCCTCGCGGGCGTAATAGCTTACGACGATTGCGACGTCGTCACGCACGTCTTAACTTCGCGTGTTTTGCGCGAGAATTCGGGTCAGAAGTTTGTCCCCTTTCCCGCTCCGCGTCGTCTCAGCATGAGCAGCGGAGTTTGTGTCCTCCGCATCTTTCGGCGGAGCATCAACCTCTTCGAAAATAAATCAGCTCAACGGCCTGAGTGGAATTTGAATCGAAGTCGCCAACACCCGGTCGTGGATGAATCAGCGTGGCGGCCGGGTCATCGTCACTGCTTCCTGTATGGCGCTTTCGCCTATGAACAATAGAACCAGGTGCTCCCATACGTAGGTGGCACCGGATTTGCTCTAAAGGTCACGTTTTCCCGCGCGACCTTGTCGAAAGCAAGTCAAATGAAAGCTTTATGCTGGCATGGCAAATCCGATGTCCGAATTGACAAGGTTCCCGATCCGAAAATCGAGAATCCGCGTGATGCTCTGATTCGCGTGACCGCCACCGCTATCTGCGGAAGCGATTTGCATCTCTTCGACGGCTTTACGCCGACTATGAAATCGGGCGATATCCTCGGTCATGAGTTCATGGGCGAAGTCTTAGAGACGGGCTCGGCGGTCACAAACTTGCAAAAAGGTGATCGTGTCGTTGTGCCGTTTTGCATGGCCTGCGGCGAGTGCTTTTTCTGCAAAAAGCAACTCTTCTCACTGTGCGACCGATCAAATCCGAACGCCAAGGACGCTGCCGAGGTAATGGGCCATTCACCCAGTGGACTTTTCGGATACTCGCACATGCTCGGAGGCTTTGCCGGAGGTCAAGCAGAATATGTCCGCGTTCCATTTGCGGATGTCGGCCCGTACAAAGTGCCGCAAGGCCTACCCGATGAGAGCGTGCTGTTTCTCAGCGACATTTTCCCGACCGGATACATGGCGGCCGAGAATGCGGGTATTGAGTCCGGCGATACCGTGGCGGTTTGGGGATGCGGGCCCGTCGGACAATTCGCAATTCGAAGCGCATGGATGTTTGGCGCGGGGCGAGTTATCGCCATCGACTTGGTAGCAGAACGCCTCGGACTCGCTACGCGATATGGGAAGGCAGAAATACTCGACTGCTCGAAAGTCAAAGTCTACGACGCCCTACAAGAAATGACCCAAGGTCGCGGTCCCGATCGCTGCATCGACGCTGTTGGCGCAGAAGCACACGGCTGGGGGACGCTCGACTCTGTCGTGGACGCGGCGAAGGCCAAGGTCGGACTTGGCACTGACCGCCCCCACGTCCTCCGCGAAGCCATCATGTGCTGTCGTAAAGGAGGGACCATCTCGATGCCGGGTGTCTATCTTGGTTATCTCGACAAGATTCCCTTCGGCGCGTTCATGAACAAGGGATTGACCCTTAAGACGGGGCAGACGCACGTTCACCGCTATTTCAAACCTCTGATTGATCGCATCGAGCGAGGCGAGATTGACCCATCCGGAATCATTTCGCATCGGGCCAAGCTTGATGATGCGCCCGCCATGTACAAGAAATTCCGCGACAAAGACGACGGCTGCATCAAAGTAGTCCTCACTCCCTAGAAATGTTTTCTTTTGGAGGGCAATCATGTCCCTGAAACTGGAAGAGCTAAAAGATCAAGTCATCGTTATTACCGGGGCGTCGTCAGGCATTGGTCTGGCGACGGCAGAAGGAGCAGCGAACGCCGGGGCGAAACTTGTCCTCGCGGCCAGAAGTCAGCATACGCTGGAGGAGATCGTCGGCCCGCCTTTCGCTTGCCGGGTGTGAGGCAGTAGCTACCGCTTGCGATGTCTCGGACCGCTGTGTTTGAAGGCACGCTCGAATTTGCAGGAGTTCGCCTAGCCTATTCAGACTTTGAACGAGGCTTAAGTCTTTCGGGCCGACTCCCTCGCACAGTTGCGCCCGAAACAGGCACATAATCAAGCTCCCGTCCCGCGTCGACACAACGAAGCATCAAGCCGCCACGGCTCATATCACCTCGGCCAATAAACTCAGCTGGAAAGTAGAGGCGATCCCCAAAGACATCGACGAGCACTTCGCGATATTTCGGCGTCGCAATACTTCCAAGCAAGACCACTTGGCAATTACTAACGAGCTTAGTCGCAAGATTCAAAGCGTCGCGGCGAAGCGGCTCGCGATATGAAGCCTCCCGCAGATCAATGGGAGTCGTAGCAAAGGCCTGAAGATCTTCGCAATGAATAGCCGTTTCCGGTGCCAGCAGGCCTCGACCAGCGGTGATCACGAGTGAGGTTGGTAGACCCTGTTCCGTCCGACCAAAACGAGCGGCATAGGCCATTTTTCCACGAAAGTAGAGTCCACTTAAAAAACTGAATGCCTCTCCGAGGGCGACCCCCAGGGAGCGAAGACGGAACGCCAAGTCGAAGTCAGCTTCCTTGCGCAAAAGAATCTCTGCACGCCTGCCACCACAGCTTGCAGGCGACAGAAGAAAAATCCGATTGGGCTTTGAGAGATTGTCCATAAGGGCTCCTTAGCAGCATAACGTGTTCCCTACTTCCAATGTGCGCAGTTTTCATCGGTACATCTGGCTGGACGTACAAGGATTGGCGCGGTTCGTTCTTCCCCAGCGACATACCCGTAAAACGTTGGTTCGGTTGGTACGCGACGCAATTCCGAAGTACTGAAATCAATGGATCCTTCTACCGGACTCCAACACTCGATGCAGTGCAAGCCTGGCGGGATCAAACCCCAGACGAGTTCGTATTCGCGTGGAAAGCATCGAAGTTCATCACGCACTGGAAGCGATTGAGCGACAAATGTCGCAATAGCCTGGATCTTCTGGAAACGCGACTCGAAGTACTGGGCCCAAAAACCGGCCCGATCCTTTTTCAGTTGCCGCCTCAGTTCAAAATGGACCGGGAGAGGCTGGCCTCGTTTCTCACAATGCTGCGGAAGAAACGGCTCTATGCGTTTGAGTTTCGTGATGCGAGCTGGTACACGCCTTCCATTTTTGAACTCCTGGGTGATCACAATATCGCCTTGTGCATCTCAGATCACCATGATGCGCCAGTACCCTGGGAGGTGACTGCCAAACACGTCTATATCCGGGGCCACGGCCCCACCGGGCAGTACAAAGACCGTTATTCAGAGTCTGCGTTGCATCGTTGGGCCGAATCGATTGCCGATTGGCGGCAGAAACGACTCTCGGTCTATTGCTATTTCGACAATGACCAAAAGACAGCTGCACCCCAGGACGCAAAGCGACTGGCCGACTTGACGGCTCAGGGGTAGTGATCACTGACCGGGGCTTGTCGTCACGAAAGGATGGCGAGCGTGGATCGGTTTCAAAATGACCTCCTGCAACGCAGTATTGAAAGCACTGCTGAGGCAAGCGGTACGCCAGTAACAGAGATAACGCAACGGAACATCGAGGCAATTGCCCGCATGGAGAAGGATGCCGAGGCAAGTCGCACCTTGGGGGAACGCCTGGCCGACCGTTTTGCAGCGATTGTGGGCAGTTGGACTTTTATTGCAATCCAGTCATTTTTGTTGCTGGTCTGGATGGTCTTCAACATCCTAGCCTGGTCTTATCATTGGGATCCTTATCCGTTCATCTTGCTGAATCTCGCCTTGTCGTTTCAAGCCGCATTCGCGACTCCGGTCATCATGATGAGCCAGAATCGACAAGCTCGGCTTGCGGAGAAAAGAAATCGCCTTGATCTGCAGATCAATCTACTAGCCGAGCAAGAGAATACAGAGCTGCTACGCATGGTGCGAAAGCTTTGCGAAAAGGCTGGAATCGCTTCGCACGAGGGAAATACGAGTTTGGAGCAGGACACTCCTGCTGAGGTAGTGGCTCAGCAAATCGAAGAAGCAAATGCCCCTGAACCCCCACAGAAATAGCATGTTTTCCATTCAGGTGTTTCTCCCACTTCGAAGTAACGCTGGCGTACCATTCCCGCGTGCCAGCTTCGATCAAGTCTCGACGACCTTGACCGAGCGATTCGGTGGGCTCACTGCATACCTCCGAGCTCCGGCGAATGGCGCCTGGCAAGACGATGAGGGCCATGTGAAAAAAGACGACTTGGTCGTGTACGAGGTCTTGACCGACGATCTCGACCGGGATTGGTGGAGCGATTACCGAAAGTCCTTGGAAGAGCTATTTCGGCAGGAAGAGATTGTGATCCGGGCGCAGAAGGTGTGGAAGCTTTGAATGGCTATATCGCGATTAAGGATCACTAGGCTGACGCTGCAGGATTTCTTGTCGTTCGATATGTAGCGGTTGAAATGGCGGAATAGCCTTCGGGCCAAACGGCATAACCTGTCGTCTTCCGCTAGCTACGTCACTATTCCACCGCTCGAGAAACGTGCTCCATACGGGGGCCGTGTCCGTTCGGTGAAACTCGGTCATAGCTCCTAAGTCGGCCCACATAAAATTCGTGTATCGCGGCACTTTATCGCACTGCCCAAGTTGATTGAGCAGCGAGACCGCAAGCTCCGACGCTGCGATCTCGAAATCACGATACCTGCCGAGAGCCGCTTCGAATCTGATTGGGTTAATAGCCTTCTCGGTTTTGGCGTCGCGTAAATCGATGAACAACTGCGCAACGTCGGTTTTGTTCAGACTCCACAGGATGATGCTGCCAAGAGCATGGGCTAGGTAGTAGCTTCGCTCCTCCGCGTCGTACGCGCGATTCATTCTGACAAGGATTCCATCAAACTCGCCAGCCTTACCCGGCGGCAGCGCCTCCTCTCTGACCTGAATGCCGTGAGCAACAGCCCATTCGCCAATAGCTTGATAGCAATATTCGAACGAAGTTGTCATCGTATCATCCAAGCAAGCGCGAGCCACACTTGCACGTTGCTAGTTCAAAAGGTGCTCTAAGTCGCACTGGTTGTATCACGCAACCACTCTAAGTGTGGCGAGCGTTGGATCCGAGGCGTCCTCGACAAACATCCCTTCTTTGACGCCAAGTTCGAGGAATTCGACAATCGCTTCTGTGATGCGTTCGCCTGGCACTAGACGTGGTATCCCGGGCGGATACGGTGACACGGTCTCAGCCACAATGCGGCCGGTAGCTGACCGCAATGGGACATGTGTTGTTTTTCCAAAGAGCGCCTCAGCAGGTGTCATGACAAGCTCTGCGTAGAGATCCTTGGCCAACGGAAACGTTGGCCTTCGAGTTAGCCTGAGGTTTCGTGGAGCTTTCGTCAATTCTCGCATGCCAGCAATTAGCCGCGCCACGGTTCCGGCATCGTCGGCCGTCGTCAGTAATGCAATCAGGTGCCGATGGTCTGAAAGTTCGAGTCGCAGGTGATGATTTTTGAGGAGCCAATCGCACGCTTCAAATCCCGTGATGCCTAATTCGGTGACGTCGAAGGTCAACTTGATCGGATCAAGTGAGATCGCACCTGGGCTGAGCAGGTCCTCCGCGCGCAATACCCGGAGGCCATTGAAGCCCTCTAGCTCCGCACGGACCGCCGCTGCCAAATCGACGACCTTACCCCACAGTTCTTGGCCATGCGTGGCCATGAGCCGCCGCGACCCATCGATTGAGCCCATGATTAAAGAGGACGGGCTGGTAGTCTGAAAAAGATCGAAGACAAGTTTAAAGCGGTCATCTGGAATCAAAGTGCCTTGTCGATTCACGATGGAGGCCTGTCCGAGCGCTGTCATTGTCTTGTGGTAGCTATTGCATGACAGATCAGCGCCTGACGCCATGGCCGAAGCGGGAAATGACGGATGAAACGGCAAATGAGCCCCCCACGCCTCATCTACGAGGAGGGGACGTTTGTTTTTGTGGCTAATGTCGGCAAGTCGTTTTAGATCGGCGCTGACACCGAAGTAGCTAGGATTTACGACGATAGCTCCTTTGGCATCCGGATGCTTTTGCCATCCCTGCTCAAGCTCCGCAGGCGATACCCCGTGCTCTAGATCCCACTTGGCATCATAGTCCGGCGTCAAAAAGATGGGCTGCACATTGGCGATGATCGCGGCTGCGATCATTGAGCGATGCGTATTCCGGGCGATCAGCACTTTATCGCCTGGAGCAGCCACTGCGAGCACCATGACGTGTGCGCTCAAGGAACTGCCATTCACGGAGAAATGGCAAGTGTCAGCGCCAATCAATTCAGCTGCTAAGGCCTCGGCCCTTTTCTGAACCTCTTTTGATTCCCTTCGGTCATCTAAGCCGTCAAGCGGTGGAATATCTGCCCGGAACATCACACGAGGAAGTATTGACGCTGTGGGGTCGTCGACAGCTTCGCCGAGCTTATGGCCTGGAACCCGAAAAGGAAGTGGCCCGGATCGATGGTAGCTCTCGATTGCCTCCAAAATGGGAGCTTTCTTCTGATCGCCCTTCATGACGCAATCCTTATTGGCTCAAGAACCTGTCAGCACCGCAAATAGACATCGGCGAGCCTCGCCTGCGGTGTTTGGCTTATCCGTCATGACTAGGTTTTGTTCTTTTCCATTTTGCCCAAGGGAGTGCTCCCGAATCGTGCACTTCCGCCTTAAGCGACGTCCGCATTTGCTCCAAGCAGTCTCGCGACAACCTCTCAGAATTCGCAGCGACACAGTCCCGAGGCACACATACGTGGTAGCCTCTCAAAAACGCATCATTGGCGGTAAAAAGCACGCACAAATTGGTGGCGATCCCCGTGAGGATCAAAGTATGGGCCTCTAGGTGCTTGAGCAAGATTTCAAGAGTTGTCGAATAGAAGCCCGAATGCGCTGGCTTAAGCACAAAGTAATCGTCCTCCGCAGGGCACAAGAGTTCGGCCAGCTTCCGGCCCGGCACATCGTCATTGAGGCAGTGCTGCACCTGACTTTTGAAATCCGACCGCCAGCGACCAAAGTTATCGTTCACGTAAATGACGGCGCATTCATGCTTTTTAGCTCGCTCCTTAAGACTCGCTAAGCGCTTAGCCATCGGCAGTGCAAAGCGCAGAAGCTCCTGGCTATCTGAAAAGTCGAGGTCATTGATGACGTCGATCAGTAGTAAGACCACCGGCGACTTATCGGGAACATTGCCGTACAGCGTGTCGTGGCTTTTGGTCATTCCTGATAGTCTCGAAAAAAGCTGCTGGCGTACTGATTGTCCTCAATCGATCGAGACCGCCAAAAAGAGAAGCGTAGCGACATCGGAAGACGTCGCCACGCTTCACGGTTGACCTTGCCGTAACGACTTAGCCCTTATCCGTCGAAGCCTCTGCTTCAGGGTTGATTTCGCTCATCGCGAGTTCGGTCAATTTCTCATCGGTTTCTTTTTCTTCATCCAGCGTCTGCTGCAGAAGCTCAACTGCTTCGTCCTGGCTGAGGAGCTCCGCAAGGGTTCGCGTGGTCCCATAAGCAGCGATTTCGTAGTGCTCGACGCGCTGCGCAGCGCCGATGAGTGCCGCGTCCTTGACCGTCGGCGCCCCATCCTCCTCCAGAAGATCGGCCCCCTCCTGAACGAGACCCTCCATTGCCTTACAGTGCTCGGCTCGCGGAGCCTTCTCCAGGATCGAGAAAATCTTCTCCAAGCGATCGACGTGCCCCTTGGTTTGCTCTAAATGCTCTTCAAAGGCGGTCCGCAATGCCGCGCTATTCGCCCCCTTAGCCATCTTTGGCAAGGCTTTGACGAGCTGCTTTTCGGCACTCAGCAGGTCTTTGAGTTCGTGAACGAAGAGGTCTTCGAGTGATCCTAATTTCATGGTTCGTTTCCCTTTAACAATGGTTTTTGGACTGCCAGTTTGGTCGTCTGCAAGCTGGCTAACGACTTGATTTTCGATCGCCTTTATCCCCTTGACCTTCTTTGACCTGGTTTTTGGCCTTCTTTCGTTGATCCTGCGACAGCGAGCGGTGTTGATCGTCGACCTCGCGGAATTCGCCCTTGTCATCTCGTCGGACGTAGCGCTTTGTGCCCGTATCTACGAGCTCGCGTTTGTGGGCTGCGTTTTTAGTCATGGCGGAGCTCCTTGGACTTTTGATGAGCCAGTTTGCAAAGGAGATATCCTCGCGATGGCAAATGCCGTACCACCTAGGGCAATTTCTAAAGCTTGCGGCCTGATCTTTGCTCCCTACCCCTATCGCCTCCACGGACCAAGTTTCACAGGCGCGCAAAAACTATGGGACTGCTTGAGTACCGAAAGAAACGCGATTTTCAAATGACCGCCGAGCCTCGTGGCGGGCGAGTCTCTTCCCACAAGAAACTCAGCTTTGTGATTCAAAAGCACGCCGCCTCGCATTTGCACTACGACTTCAGGCTCGAACTCGACGGTGTCCTAAAGAGTTGGGCTGTGCCGAAGGGCCCGTCGCTGGACCCGGCGACAAAACGCTTGGCGATGCAGGTGGAAGATCATCCGCTGGAGTATGGAGGTTTTGAGGGCATTATCCCGCCTGGCGAATATGGCGGCGGAACGGTCATGCTCTGGGATCGAGGAAGCTGGGAGCCTGTTGGCGATGCGAAGAAAGACTACCGCGAAGGAAGGCTGAAGTTCACCTTGCACGGTGAAAAGCTGGCAGGCGGCTGGATGCTCGTGCGAAAAGGAGGCAGGCGCGGAGCCCATGATGCGCGGCACTGGTTTTTGTTTAAGGAGCGAGACGAATTCGCTGATCCGTCGCTCGACGTAACGGAGGAATCACCGATGAGTGTGACGACTGGCCGTGACCTCGAGGAGATCGCGACGCAGGCGAAACGGGTATGGGGTCGAAACGGCGAAGTCTTACAGAACGGCCACAAGAAAGGATCAGCGAAAAAAGTCTCGCCGAAAGGGATCCCCGCCACTGGCGCCTCGAAGAAAGTGCCCGTCGCCAAGAAAGCAGATGTCGCGAAGGCGCTGAAGACAGTCAAAGGCAAGAGAGCGGCTATTCCGGCGTCGCCTACAGTGCAACTCGCGACCCTCACCAAGGATGCTCCCGAGGGAGATGATTGGATTCACGAGATCAAGTTTGACGGCTACCGCATGCTTTGCCGTATTGAGGGGGGCAAGGTGCGGTTTATTAGCCGCAACGGTCGCGACTGGACAGCAAAGTTTCCGAGCCTTGCAAAAGCTGTCGCGGGCCTTCCGCTAAAGACTGCGATCCTTGACGGCGAAGTCGTCGTCATGCAGCCCGATGGAACGACCAGCTTTCAGGCCCTACAGAATTCGTTTCAGGCCGGAGGCTTGACACCCTTTCAGTTCTACTGTTTCGACCTTCTTTATCTCGATGGCTTTGATCTCCGCGAAAACCCGATTGAGGATCGAAAGTCGCTCCTCGCCCAGATTATTCCAAGCCGCTCGGACGGCTTGCTCCATTTTAGCGACCATGTCGTGGGGAACGGCCCTAAGTGTTTTGCCGAAGCATCGCGGCTGCGACTTGAAGGCATCGTCTCCAAACGCTTGGGGCGTCCCTATTCACCTGGTCGCGGTCTCGACTGGTTAAAAATCAAATGCTCGCTTCGAGAAGAATTCGTCATTGGTGGTTTTACAGTTCCGAGCGGCTCGCGAAGCAACTTTGGCGCTCTAGCGATTGGTTACTACGACGATGAGCAACAGCTTAAGTATGCTGGGCGTGTAGGAACTGGTTTTGATGAACGCACGCTAGGCACATTGCATGCGAAATTGGTGAAACTCGCGCAGCCGAAATCACCATTCTACGATTTATCCGGTACCACGGGGCAAGCGCGTGGCGTGACCTGGGTCAAACCCTCGCTCGTTGCGCAGATTGAGTTTTCAAATTGGACCAAGGAGCGGCAGCTCCGGCATCCGTCGTTTCAAGGGTTGCGTGAGGATAAGGCAGCCAAAGATGTCGTCAGAGATGATCCCATTTCGGCGCCTACGATCAAATCAACGAAAAAAGCCAAACACATGGCCGAATTAAAAACTGTAGCCAAAGGTTCCGCGTCCCCATTATTGCATGCCAAGAAATCCGCCAATACCGACGGTGAAGTGGCAGGCGTGAGACTTTCACACCCCGATAAGATTCTCTACCCCGAGGACGGCATTACGAAAAGGGATCTCGCCACCTATTACGAGCAAGTGGCCGATTGGATGTTGCCGCACGTCGAAAATCGCTTGCTGTCGCTTGTGCGTTGCCCGGCAGGAAGCGCTCAGAAGTGCTTTTTTCAAAAGCATCCAGGCGAAGGGACATCGGAGCATTTGCGACGTTTCAAAGTAACTGAGAAATCAAAAACAGAGGACTACCTGGCACTCTACGATGTTCAAGGTCTCGTGTCGCTTGTGCAAATGGGCGTGCTCGAAATCCATCTCTGGGGATCTCAAGCCGATCAATTCGAAAAACCCGACAGGCTCATTTTCGATCTCGATCCCGATCCAAGTGTTAATTGGCCCCAGGTGGTCACCGCGGCTAAAGAAGTGCGGCTCCTGCTAAAGGAACTCGATTTAACGTCGTTTATTAAGACGACCGGTGGCAAGGGAGTTCATATCGTTGTGCCTATTCGTAGACGCACAAGCTGGAACGATGCAAAAGCCTTTTGCCGGGCTGTGGCTGATTTTCTGGTGGCGGCCGCACCTGATCGCTATATCGCGACTATGAGTAAGGCTGCTCGCAAAGGGAAGATCTTTGTCGATTATTTGCGTAACGATCGCGGAGCGACGGCGATTGCCCCCTATTCCACCCGCGCACGACCCGGCGCCCCCGTAAGTGTGCCGATCAGCTGGGACGAGCTGAGCAATAAAATCACCTCGAACCATTTCACTCTTCAGAATCTTCCGGGAAGGCTCTTGCGACTGAAAAAAGATCCGTGGGCCGGGATCCAGAACACAGATCAAGGCATCACCACCTCAATGCTTCGCAAACTTAAACCCGCTAGCGCACGCCGATGATGTCAGGAGATAAACCATGGCCACCACGCGGAGAAAACCGAAATCTAAATCCAGATCGAAGTTCCGAGCCAGTTGGCGCGGACAGCTTCGCTTCGGCTTAGTCTCCTTTGAGGTGCAGGCAGTCAATGCTGAAATCAAAGAGAATGCTGAAGTCCATTTCCATCTGCTACATGAGCCCGACCACGAGCGCATTCATTACGCAAAGGTCTGCCCTAAGCATGGCGAAGTGCCGAACGACGAAATCGTCGAGGGCTATGAGTACGCCAAGGGCAAGTATGTCGAGTTCGATAAAGAGGAACTGGACACGCTTCGCACTGAGAAGGACAAGGCGCTGACGATTGATGCCTTCGTCACGTCCGATGAGATTGATCCCATCTATTTTGATGGCCGGATGTATTATCTGATTCCTTCGGGCGCCAGTGCCGGCGAGCCTTATTCGCTGCTTGAGGCAGCGATGGAAAAAAAGAACCGTTGGGGCATTGGGCAAGTTGTGTTTTCGGGCCGAGAGCAGCTCGCTCTGATACGTCCACTAGATGGTGTTCTGACGATGGCAATGCTGAATTACGATGCAGAAATTAGAAAGCCCGCCGAAATCAAGAGCGAGTTCACGCGCGCCCATACGACTCCTCGGAAACTAAAGCTTGCCGAAGACCTGGTGGGCAAGTGGCACGAGGGCAAATTCGACTTTAGCGAATACAAGGACAACTACCGCAAAAAGGTCAAGCAGGCCATTGAGGCGAAAGAAAAGGGTATTGAGATCGAAGCGCCTGAGGAAGAAGAAGGTGAGGTCATCAATTTGATGGAGGCCTTGCAGCGAAGTGTGGCCCACGCGGGCAAGAATGGGTCTGCCCGCTCGGCTCATCCAGCGCGAAACGACAAAGCCAAGTCTGCAAAGAGAAAGCAGCACCCCGCTCATCGGCGGCGCGCTTAGAGATGGCCATGAGCAATGCCCAGATTGCCGAGTTCCTGCGCCGCTATGCAGCGGTCCTTGTTCTAGAGGGTGCTGACAGATTTAAGATCAAGGCTTATCGGCGGGCAGCAGAAACGCTTGAAACTCTAAAACAAGATGTGACAAAGTTCGTCTCGCGAGGTGAAGATTTAAAGCAGCTCCCGGCGATTGGACCAGGTATCAGCGCCACGATCGAGCAGATTGTCCGGACGGGTGGTCTTCCCCAATTAGAAAGAGCACTCGGGAAGCTTGAGCCAGGTCTCCTTGAATTGGCGACAAAGCCGGCTCTTGATCCCACGAAGATTAAGCGGATCTACAAGAAACTCGGTATTGGCAGCTTGCGGGAGTTAAAGGAGCGGCTAGACAGTGGAGAGATTCGCGAGGTGCTCGGAGCGAGGCTTGAGTTTCATATCCGGCAGGGGCTGCACGAACGGCCACGGATGCTTTTGTGGGCTGCCGAGAAGCTTATTCCGGCAATCCAAGAACAACTCTCCCAATGCGGGGCTACCCAGGTCGCTGCTATTGGGAGTCTGCGTCGAAAAAAAGACACCGTCGGTGATTTGGGATTTCTCATCTCCGGGCGAAGTGCTTCAACGATTTTTAAGCGGTTCGCCCGGTTTGCGATTCCCCATCCGGAGCCCTCAAAGAGCAAGCATGAAAAACGATTCCAACTGTCAGAAGGGCGAACCATAAATCTTGTCTGGTCAAAGTCTGAGGAGTGGGGATTATCGCTTCTCCATCATACTGGCTCGGACTCGCACCTCGCTGCGTTGGTTTCACTAGCGAAGAAGCAGCGTGATCCAATAACCGCGAAGGCACTTGGCCGAAAGGCCTCAGATGAAGGCGCCGTCTATGCCAGACTTGGCTTGCAATTTATCGAGCCCGAACTTCGAGAAGATCGAGGAGAAGTAGAAGCTGCAGCCGTCAATGCGCTGCCGACGCTCGTATCGCTGCAAGATATTCGTGGCGATTTGCACATGCATACCACGGAAAGCGACGGCGCAGACACTCTCCTCGCTATGGCCGAAGCCGCCCAGCAGCGAGGCTATGAATACATCGCGATTACCGACCACTCCCAGTCTCTAAAGATCACCAACGGGCTTACCGAAAAGCGGTTGTTTCAGCAAATCAAGGCCATCGACAAGCTCAATGCCAAGCTGAAAGGATTGACCGTCTTGAAATCTGGCGAGGTAGATATCCTCGAAGACGGAAAGCTTGACTATTCCGATGCGATTCTTAAAGAACTCGATCTGACCATTTGCTCAATCCATTCACGGTTCGCGCTCAATAGGGAACAACAGACTAACCGCCTTCTCCGCGCAATGGACAATCCCTACTTCAACATTCTGGGGCACGCGACAGGGCGTCTTTTGCTGAAACGCGAAGGGTACGAACTCGACTTTGACAAGCTTATGCAGCACGCACGTAGCAGGGACTGCTTCTTTGAAATCAATTCGAGTCCCGATCGCCTCGATCTGTCCGCCGAGCGTGCAAGAATGGCTAAGGAACAAGGGATCAAGATCGCAATCAACACGGATGCTCATAGCACTCGTGAGCTTTGCTTCATTTCGGCCGGAATCAACCAGGCCCGCAGAGGATGGCTCGGCGCCAAGGACGTCCTGAATACGCACTCGCTAGCTGCGCTGCGAAAGCTGCTCCGCAAGTAGGCGCAGCCCGCGGACCCGCGAACGAGGCACAAGACTTGCTCCGCTACGGCTCTGCGAAACTAGTCAGGAAGCAGCACTGTCCGCCCTGATGGCGGTTTCAGTCTGACTTCGGGGATTTCCGTAGGTCCTCTGAGGAGGCTTTGCCATGAACTCATTACTTCAACTGCATCGGCTCGTGTCGCGAGCGATGCGCACAGCGCTACCTGCCAGCGCAGTAACGACTGCGGTAGCCGCCATTTGCGGCCGACGAGATGACGGCGAACCAATCGCTCCGGTGAACGCAATTAGCCATATCGTTTGGGGCGATACCGCTGCAGAACAAGATGATGCATCGATTCAATACACCGCTGTGGGCACAGTGTTAAATACCATGGCCGTAACGTCCTGGTCTCTCGTCTACGAGGTCTTCTTCGGAAAATTGGCGCGGAAAGGAAATGTGGCGACTGCAGTATTAGGTGGGGTGGCAGTTGCCGGACTGGCATATGTCACTGACTATCACGTCGTCCCAAAACGGCTGACCCCGGGCTTTGAAAAGCGCTTATCGCCAACTTCCATGCTGCTGGTCTACTCGGCCCTCGCAGTCAGCTTACCGCTGGTGTCTCTTTTGGAGGGACATGCGACGAGCAAAGGGCGACGCAACCAGTGATTTGACCCAGTACGTTCAATGCCTTGGAACTTCGACCGTTGCTTGCTTCGACGGCACGTAGTTTGCTCGTTCCTCCATGTCTACCGCGAAGAATACACCTCTTAACGGAGTGCATCCCCGATGTTCCGCCATATTAAGGACTTGCAGTTCGACGCCCGCGTGTCGCATCCCGATCCCCGCTTCGCCAATCTGCTACTTGAGCAGTTCGGCGGCGGCAATGGTGAGTTGAAGGCTGCCATGCAGTACTTTGTGCAGGCATTTGGATGTCGGCGCGCTTATCCGGATAAGTACGACTTGCTGATGGACATCGCCACGGAAGAATTTAGCCATTTAGAGATAGTAGGGGCGACAATCACAATGCTGTTAGATGGCGTCAACGGCCAACTGAAAGACGCGGCCGAGGGTAATTTGGTAGCCCAAATCGGGAACGGTTCCTCCAAAAAGAATGATGTCATTGGCATGGCGATGGACAATCCCCGTTTTCTACTTGAGTCTGCAGGCGGTCCGTTAGTGACGGACTCGCTAGGCGTTCCCTGGACGGGCGCATTTGTGAATGCAAACGGTGATCTCACGGTCGACCTCCGCTCGAATATCGGCGCCGAGACAAGGGCAAAGATAATTTACGAGCGACTGCTCCAATTCACTGACGATCCTCACGTGCAGGACAGCCTGAGGTTTTTGATGACTCGCGAAATCGCGCATTTCCAGCAGTTCAGTGCTGCTTTGGCGACGATTGAGCCCAATTTCCCTCCCGGAATTCTTCAGGGCGATTTGCGGTTCACCCACACATATTTCAATATGTCGAACGGCGAAGAAGACGCCCGAGGACCCTGGAACAAAGGCAAAGGACCATGGGAAAAGGGCGAACAATGGGAATACGTTGAGGACCCCACAGTTCAAGTCCAAGAGACTGCCGGACAAATGCAAAAGGAGATCACCGGCCACGAGCGTGACCGGAAAGCCGCTAAGGGCCTGGAACAGGAGCTCGCTTCGCAACGGAGTTCCGAAATGACTACTGCCCCTTTGGTCGAGCAAGGTTGGTCGGATTATGCATCGACTCAACAATGACCAATACGCGCCCGAGCGATGCGCTATAGGCCCTCGAGTGGACAGTTCGTACAGCGCATAGCCCGTTGTCCATTCCTACAGACTCGATGGAGATTGCCATGGCCAAATACGGCAAGAAGGCGGGAAGTTCGGTTAAGCGAGCGCTTCACAAGAAGAAGAAGGGCACCCTAAAAAGCGGCAAGTCGAAGAAAAAGGTCAAGAGCCGCAAACAGGCCATAGCGATCGGTCTCTCAGAAGCGCGAAAAAAAGGCGATAAAGTTCCCAAGAAAAAGGGGACAAAAAGGAAATCATCGAAAACATAAGGTCTTTCGACCCGCGATCGGATGGGATGTGAAGCTCAAGACTTCGCCTTAATTTTGGGTCTGAGCGTCGTATCTGTCCGATAAGCGGGGGGCGAATAAAAATTGATGGTGCGTAGCGCGCCTCGCCCCGCGTGCCTTATTTGATGAAGATCACCCTTCTCGATAATGAGCAATGAGCCAGGTCGCAATTTAACCGTCCTTCGCCGAGCGCCTTTTGGAATTAGCGTGGCAGTGCCTGTGCCTGACACGACAAACAGCCATTGCTCGGACCTTGCATGCTCATTGCGAGGTACATCGTCGCTTGCACTGCGCCCTCGCAGAGTCATTATTGCAGCTTGTACGTGTTCCGTATTTGCGATGACATTGAACTCTTCGGAGTGGCCACGCGTTTGAATGAGTTGCATTTTTCGACTCTCTTTCTGCTCGAACGGGGCGAACCCTCACGATGTCCAGTTTTGCAGCATTTGAGTCTGACAGGTGTCGGCCTGAGAGGGTTCAACTCTTGCTTTGTAGTTCCGCCAGCGGCGCCTCCACCGACACGTCAAATGCCCCGCTGAGTTCTTCTGCCAGGATTCCCCAGATGCACGAAGAATTTTTACCGCGCGACTTGCGGAATATTTCAGCAAGAGCGCCTTATCAACCGCCGCCTACGATTGGGATTTGATAATACTCACCTCGCCGTTTCTTTCCTTAAAGGCTTGCGCAACCTGACCAAGGCTCTCAACACCATGCATCCGGGCTGCCTCCTCAAGATCGTGCTCGGATATATGGCTCTCGCGCAAGTTTGCCAACAGCAAATGGCCATCTCGAATTAGCGGGGTGACATCGCCCTTGATCAGTGATCCGAAGAAATGTGACCTGAGGGCTAACCCCGTAAAAGTCCAATGCACAGCCACAAGTGCTGCAGTTGCCACAAAAGTACCGGAAAGCGAAGCATGGCCGGTGATGCCGCGGCTAAGGAGCGACCCGAGAATAAAACCGAGCAGAATATCAAAGGGACTCGCCCTACTTACCAGTCTGCTCTTGCCGAGTCGCACAACAACGAGGCCCACGATATAGACCAGCAGCGCACGCAGCATGATTTGGTGCAGCAGCAGGGAGTTTGTCGGCTCATCGCCGCCGAACACCCAGCTAAGCAACCTTGTCAGGCTTTCCATGACATCACCGAGCGTTGGAGAAGCGTAGGTTTATTTCTCAATATTCACTCTGAACGTTCGCACTATTCGGAACTCAAGGAAGCACACCGTCCTGTAGCCTAAAGAAGCCCACAGCTATCATCACAGTGGAGGAGCACAAACCCCTCAGCGACTATCTCGTGACTTCTTTGCTCGCGAGGACTTGCGAGGGTTTTGGCACGTCGGACAAAAAAAGCTTATGCGGTTGCGTCTACCGGTCTTTTTCATCTTCACGGAACAGTTACACAGTGGGCAAGTACGCTTGCGATAGATGCTCCAGTTCTTTCGTAAAACATAGGCCTTTTTCCAGCGGTAGAACCGTAACGAATAATCTCGCGCTTCGCGAACCAACGCTCGTCGTTCAGCTGCGGTCAGTATTCCGACCTTTGTTTCGGGATGGAGCTTTAGGTTGAAGAGTACTTCGTTTTTGATGATGTTGCCGGCGCCCGCGAAAACGTCCTGGTCGAGCAGTACGTCGCAAACCATGGAGTCAGTCTGTTTTGCAACGAGCCGGCGGACTCGCTGCTCATCCCATTGGTGCGACATTACGTCGACGCGCCAATCGTAAATCGATGCGATCGGTTCATTCAAGAGCCGGATCGAGCAAGAGTAGAGATGGATCGAGCCGCTGCGGAACTTCAGAGTCAGTTGCGGAGATCTCCCTGGCTTGGCGTGATTGATGCGATAGCTACCGTACATCAGAAAATGAACACGCAGGACCACCGATTCCAGGCACAATAGAAAGTGCTTTCCCCAAGAAGCAAGCTCAAGCAGCCTTTGGCCTTTAATTGCACGGCAATCGACCTTAGTCGTCGAACCCGTGCAATCTAACACGCGCTTTCCGACAAACGCCTGAGTTTCTTCGATCAAGATAGCGAGTGAGGGCCCTTCCACAATGATCTCCGCTTCTTGGAAGACATTACGTCGCTTAAAGTTCAACTGAGATATGGGTCGCGTCCCCTAGTGGCATGACGTCTTCAGCCGGTTGACGTCGCGACGGTCGCCAAATATGCATTCAAGGGTCGATTGCGGACCAAGACTCCTTCGCTCCGTTGGCAAACCATCAACACACTGACGCGTTCTCGCAACGGACCTAGTCCATCGCTGCGGCCACCGTCGTTGGCTCAGACAGACTCGCGGCGTGACTTACGCGTGGTTCTCCGCGACTCCAGTTCGACGAAGCCAGCAGCGCGCCGCAAATCGGCCATGAATTCACGGCGCATGGCTCGCCGGCTAGCTTCATCCGGCGCCCGCAACAGGGCCGAGGGGTGATAGGTAGCCAGGATGGGCGGCAGGTCGGACCCGGTAATGATCTTCCCCCGTTCGCGGGTCACCCGAAAGCCGGAACCGAGCAATGACTGTGCAGCTGTAGCGCCCAGGCAAACGATTAACGTGGGATTTACAACCGCGATTTCGGCGTGCAGCCAGGGTCGGCAGGCGTTGACTTCGCGAGAGTTAGGTTTGGCATGCAGGCGACGCTTGCCGCGGGGGGTCCATTTGAAGTGCTTCACGGCGTTGGTCACATAAGCTTCCTCGAAGTCAATTCCCACGTCCGCGAGCACCTCCCGTAATAATCGACCGGCCGGTCCCACAAAGGGGCGGCACTCACGATCCTCGGCATCCCCCGGCTGCTCGCCCAGGAGCATAAGCCGCGCATTCGCAGAGCCTTCGCCAAAGACTGTGTGGGTGGCGTTCTCGTAGAGTGGACATCCTTTGCAATCTGCGGCGGCGCGCCGAAGGTTACCGAGGCTCAACTTTGTCGGCAGAAAATCGCGAGCCGATACCTGAGGCCCTACTTTTTTAGAGGTCTTCATCTTCGTATGCGCCTTGTGCCTCCAAAGGCGTCAGCGTGGTTGATTGACACCCACCCTCTCCGGGTCGTAACGCGCTGACTTCTATTTTATGGACAGTTTCCCCTTGAACTTTCCGCAACATCCGTGCCATTGCGATTGGCGCAATTTTTGCCAGCTTTAGCTACGACCAATCAAACGCAGCCCATCTTTTACCGCTTTTTAAGTCTGTAATTGGGCAGACCAGAGATTGAGTTAAAACGCACTTTAGAAAATCACGGTCATGTCTCTGTTCGTTGGTTGCGCCGGTTGGAATCTTCGCAAGGAATTCCTTGACTTGTTTCCGCGTAACGGAACTCATCTCCAGCGTTACGCGGTTCGCTTAAACTGCGTCGAGATTAATTCATCGTTTTATCGCTCCCATCGCAAGAAAACATATGAGCGCTGGGGCGCATCGACACCAGCAGACTTTCAATTCTCCGTGAAGATGCCCAAGCTAATAACCCACGTCGGCCGGCTGGTTAATGTTGAGCGAGAAACACAGCAATTTGTTGACGAAGTCTCCGGCTTGGGAAGCAAGCTCGGTCCAATCCTCATCCAGCTGCCGCCAAGTGTTGAATGTGATCTCTCGAACGTTGAGCGATTTTTTAGAGCACTTCGACAACTGATCGAAACGCCGATCGTTTGCGAACCGCGGCATTTGAGTTGGTTTGCGCCTAAGGCGGAAGGGCTAATGACGGAGTATTCCATTGGCCGAGTGGCCGCTGATCCAAGCATTGTGCCGGGCGCCGCAGCCCCCGGAGCCTGTATGCAGATGTGCTATTTTCGCTGGCATGGTTCACCTCGCATGTACTATTCGCCCTATGACGAGCTCGCACTGGGCAAACTCGCCAAATTGGTGTCGACAACGGCGAGTGAGGCACAGGACGTATGGTGCATATTTGACAACACCGCACTGGGTGCAGCCTTGAGCAATGCAATTGCGCTGACTGACATCCACCTTCCTGCTACCGAATTGGACATACGACGATGCCGCTAGGGATTAAAAGCCTATCCGAGAACCTTGGCGGCTCTCAAGGCGACGATAGCGAATTGAAAATGGAGCAGGCCCAGATAATTCGCGGCTTTCTTTTCCCAGCGGATCAACAAGCGCCGTGCGCGGTTGAGCCAGGAGTGCGTGCGT